>NZ_JBALSN010000082.1:0-241 GCF_036966985.1 Neobacillus drentensis
ATTTTTATTTGATTACTTTGTTGAAAGCTTTTTACTATTATTACTAAAATTATTTATGATTTGAAAACTGTATAATAGTATAGCTCTAAAAAGGTGATATGCTAAGTATTGGAATTTGGTAATCCTTCCTATGGAAAGTATATTATAACGTTTAAAAAACTTTATTCCCCCAAGATAAATAAAACAAATGTGTAGAATTAAATTAGAAATTATATACAAAGAGAATTTACCAAAAGTCATT
>NZ_JBALSN010000082.1:291-2735 GCF_036966985.1 Neobacillus drentensis
CAAAAGTCATTTTTAACATCCAAAGGCTGGCAACAAGATATGGGCCACAATTAAAAAAGTTTGTATTTTTTAATTGTGATACCCCTTCATATGACCTCCACCATTTTTTCTTCTCACCGAATAATTCCATAGCTTTTGTGAATGTACATATAAATATTCCGGCTGGAAGATATTTTTTAAACGAATTTCGACCTAAAAATGGGACGGTTAGCCAAGGTACAATTAGCAAAGCTATATAAAATAATTTTGAGTTTTTCATATATCACCCCTAAAGATTATGATATGTCCTTTTATTTAAATTAAACCAAGTACCTACATATAAATGTAATTTTTGCACATATGCCTTTACATCAATTAAAAATGAGTGCCAAATTCATATACAATTTGGCACTCATTTTAAGTAGCATTTTTAATGTTTGCGAAAGGAACCTGTTAACTTTACAGAACATCTTTATGGAATTCCAATATGTTTACTTATAATTACTTTTTATATCGATAGTAATCCAGAGAATGGTAGCCTCTAAATCCGCATGATTCTAGAAGTGCACGTGTCTTCTTTTTATTGCTACAATTGAAAAATACTAGTATATTCAAATTTATAGGTATGATAGTGAAAAGAGTGATTCGAGTGACTACTGCCCACAATCAAAAAAATGAATCTATAAAACCACGTAACATGAGGTTTGGTTATGTGATTGCTGTTATTCTCACCATCTTATTTGGCCTGGCCTCAAGAAAATTCTCTCAACTGCTTCCTATATTTGTTGCGGAGAATGCCGGGGATTTATTCTGGGCAATGATGGTTTATTTTGGATTCCGTTTCTTGTTAGTACAAAAGAGCCTCATAACAGCAATCTCCCTTAGTTTTTTATTTAGCTATGGTATTGAACTTAGTCAACTGTATCAGGCAGAATGGATTAATCATCTGCGCGGTACCTTGCTTGGAGCATTAATACTTGGTAAAGGATTTCTTACAGTGGATTTGATTCGATATGCAATTGGAATTACGGTTGCTGCTGTTATGGATAAAATGACGCTTAGTGCAAGGAAGCGTATATCTTAAAAAAAAGTGCCTTAGTTATCTAAGGCTATTGGAATTTCTAACGTATTTATTTTTGAGCCATCTTTAGCTGAATATACAAATAATTCTAATTTACTGGTATTTGTAGATAATAACTCCTTGGCAAAAGTGATTTCAAATTCTCCCCAAGCTGGTGCACCCTCAGTCTGGTAGTTCCCTTCTTTAACGACTTTTTCTCCATCATAAAGAGCATATTGAAAGACCCCTTCAAAGACTTGGGCTTTTCCTGTGACAATGATTGTATCTGCTTTTTTTGTAACGACAACATCTTTAAAGACTTCATTGTGATATACTTCTTCCTCTGGTTCTTCTGAAACTGGCCCATTGGGATTTGACGGATTTTCTCCGTCTGGTTCTGTTACCGGTGGTTTTTCATTTACGACTTCCTGACGTGGAGTACAAGCAGCTAAACCTATTGTAACTAACAATAAAGAGAACAAATAAGTCATCTTCTTCATAATGTGATCCCGCCTAGTTTTCTTTTTATTTATTATATTTTATAAATTTTTCAATAATCCTATGTGCATAGAAAAATAATAAAAAAAAGACGGGGCTGGTTCTTCCTTTTGGGAAGTTCAAGCCCGTCTTTTTACAACAGAATTCGTTTAACTATTTTTCCTTTTTTTAGGCTTGAAGGTTTTACAACAGGTTTCGGCTGAGGTACCTGCCGTATCGACATGATTCTTTTCACCTAATTCGGAAGAAAATTCTGTATCATAGCGTGCATGGTTATCTATTTCAACCATAATTTTATCCGCTGTACAAACATTTCCTTCTCCATAAAACGAACAGTTGGCGATTGAACAAGCTACTTCAACTTTAGGCATGGCAATACCTCCTAGTTAATGACCTGTTGCTTTTTTATTTTTTGTTAAAACAATTTTTTCATTCACTGGATAAAAAGTATTATAAAAAAGTGATGCGGAAGTAGAATGAAACCAAAAGATAAATCCTTCGTCTATATTTTTGAGGTGGTAAGATGAGGAAAACTGTGAGTTTGCTTATTTTATTGGTTATCGTTCTATCTGGCTGTCAGACACACGGACAACATGCTGTCATTGATTGGGTCGATTTTATTAAATGGGACGATAAGGAATATGACGGAATCTATTCTGGCGTGATCTCAGATAAAAAGTACATTGGCGAAAAGCTAGGCGAGGTAAAATTTAAGGTAGCAGACAATGTTTCCGATCTTGAATATAAGATAAAAAATGGCGACGCTGCCTTCCATGAAAAAGGAACAGACATTTTTACGATTAAGGGAGAACCAAATCTGATTGCGGTAAAATCCTCCCGGGCCATTAATGGGTACGATATTTACTATTCTAGAGATGAGGAAAAAAATCATTGGCAATTTAAAGAC
>NZ_JBALSN010000083.1:0-7907 GCF_036966985.1 Neobacillus drentensis
GGGACCTCAGGGACCAGCGGGAGGAGTATTAGCCTTTGCAGATTTTTATGCATTAATGCCTCCTAATAATTCAGCAACAGTTGCTTCCGGAACAGATGTAGATTTTCCGCAGAATGGACCTATTAGTGCCGGGGGGTTGATTTCCCGCACTGGTGCCGATACATTTAACTTGGCTGGAATTGGCACTTATCAAGTCTTGTTTCAGGTGAGTGTCGACGAAGCAGGTCAACTCGTTTTAACTCTAAATGGCATTGAACAACCCTATACGGTGGTCGGACGAGCAACCGGTACTTCCCAGATAGTAGGAATGGCTCTTATTCAAACTACCGCCATCAATACAATACTCACTGTACGAAATCCTGCTGACAATACCACGGCACTGACCATCACTCCAAACGCTGGAGGAAATGAGCCAGTTTCAGCACACCTTGTTATTACGCGACTACAATAGACGGGGGCTTAAACAAACAGCTTTTTCACTTACAGGTGCTTCGTGTTACAAGGTTAATCAGTTTTTACTGGTTGACCTTTTTTATATTGAACCTATTATTTCAGTAGCAGGGGTGGGAACGTACGGGTATGTGGGAGTAGGATATCGTTAGCAATCAATTTGCCCTCTACTAGTAGAATGGTGTTTTAGGATGTAATAAAATATAACGTACCTCTAACATTTAATTATTTATATAAAACAAAAAGAAAACTAATAGCAAACTTTTTAAATATTATTAGAATTCCTTCTTTAGCTAACCTGCACGTTAGTGGAACAAGGAAAAGGCGATGCATCATTAAAGCATCGCCCCATCAGCTTCTGTTAACTAGTTATTTACTTGACATAATTCATTATGCTAAAAGTCCAAAGCTAGTGGAGCAAAAAATAGTAGCCAAGTATTACTCTTGGCTGATCATTTATCGACCGAGTCCCTTTTTATTCTTACCGACATTATCATTTGGTGAGTCTCCGGTACCATTTTTGCTCTTGCTTTTAGGCGTTCCATAAATTTGATTATCCTTTGTTACTTTAGCTCCAGTTAAAAAATCATCCTTTGTTTCCATCCTTATCATCTCCTTTGGTTAATCTCTCATATTATCTATGTAGAGGATAGGATTTATACGATAATGTGGGTGTAACATTCATTTAAATTTTTTAGAATAAAGACTCAGATATTTCACACACTATCTTTAGGACTTGTGGCTGAAGGTAGAACAGATAGATTATATCGGCGTTATTTGCTTATCTTATGGGTTCAAATCCCATTAAGTCCTATTCTTCCCCATAAAAAGTGCTCTGACCCTACGGATTCGGTTTCCTGTCACAAAACTTGAAAAGTAAATCCCAATTGCCTTCATAAAACTACCGTAAATGATGAAGTTTTTCCGAAATAGGGTACCGTTTTTGGCAACCATATCTTTAAGGAAAGCACCCGTTACTTTAAGTAAATTATTTCACAAACTTATGGGTTGAACATTAAACATTTAAGAAAACACTAAAAATATAATTTCTTTTTAACACCTAATTGAGGATTCGTGATTAATTTAGCTTTCGCAATTCCTCGCTTAAATCTTACATTGTTTAACCATTCAACTATTGCTTTTCCGTCATAATTAGGATGAACTCTTTCTCCATTTTCTAAAGCCCAATATTCTGAATTCTTTTCCTCATCAAAAATCCACTCTAGAAAGTTATCCTGAATACAGTTCATCTTCCTGCCTATTTTTGTTGAACAAGAAATGTATTGAATATAATCGTTACCAAAGTCTATTTTGATAATCATATGAGTTTCAACTCCTTAAAAAATCGTAACTGCTTGTTCCAGGAACTCACCCGTTACTTTAAGTACTATACTTCACATTCTGCTGTGTTAATCAAACCAAAAAAGGCGATGCCTTGTTTAAGCACCACATTAGAACATAAAGAAATGATATTAGGTTCACTTTTTCCTACCAATGTAGAGCAAGTGAGATGAAATACCAAGATTATAAGGGTCAGTTGCTTTCTCTTTAATTAAATCAATTATTTTCTTTACTTCTTGTTCACCTTTGTCTCTCCAGTAATTCCAACTATCATTGTTTAAAATAGCTCCTGCATTGGAACCTATTAAATCTAAAGTTTCAAATCCTTGTGCTTCCATAAAAGGATTGATGTCTTCAATATTAAAATAATACGCACCTGTAAAACGTCCCTCATCTGCGTGATTAAAACAACCTGATTGAGAAAATTGAAGAATGGTATCCATATTATTGTTGGGCTTCCAATTCTCAGGAGATAAGAGCGATGTAAGTATGTGTCTAATTCTAGGCATAAAGGCAACAAAAACAAGCCCATTTTTTCTTGTGACTCTATGTAATTCTTTAACCGCCATAATACGATCATTTTCTTTCTGTAAATGATACATTGGACCAAGCATTAATGATGAGTCAAACTGTTCATCTTTAATCATATTAAGTTCTCTAGCATCAGCTGTATAAAAACCATCAAATTGTCTTTCTAAATCAAGTTCTTTTGCTTTACTTTTAGCAATTTCAACTAATTTTGGAGTTAAATCGGTCAACGTTACCTTATAACCATCTTTAGCAAGCTCCAATGAGTATTTTCCAGGTCCAGCACCATTATCAAGAATACGTCCTGATTGGGGTAAATATTTTTTTATATAGTGCCAATTTACTTGGAATTCAATCGGTTCTCTTTCAAGTCTTCCCCACTCATCAAATTGATTGTAATAGTTTATTATTTTACTCATAAAACTCCACCCATTTTTATTGTTTAATTCCTTAAATTCTATATAAAACCTTAATATCCTCTTTCACTAACCTGCTCCTTTAGTTCAATAACAAAAAATGACCGCCGCAGCGATCATCATTCTGAACAAAAGCACCCAGTTAGATTAACGGGGTAGAATCACTCATAATAATCACCTTACATATATTTTTTGGGGGATGAAGACTGTTAATTAAAGCAGTCCTTTTTATTTGGTTTGGTAAAGAAATTTAAAAATAAAAACCTTCGTAATTGAAGGTTTATCGAAACTACTTCTTTTTAAAAATGGTTTTCTTAGTAGGGATAGGTTCAGTTATATATTGAAAAGTATATAAGATTAAAGCCCTGACGAAATCTATTAACAGGTATTTGAATTTTGATAAATTTTCTAAAGTGAATATCCGAAAATCTTTTACATATTTCAATCCTCCAAAGATAAAGGATGTATGAAGAATAGTATTTGTAATCAGATATAACGGAAATTTACCAAAAGTCATTTTTAACACCCAAAGGCTAGTGACAAGGTATGGACCGAAATTCATAAAATTCATGCTGTTAAAAGGTCCGACACCGCTATAAAATTTCCACCAATTTTTCTTTTCACCGTAAAAATCTAAAGCTTTAGTAAAAGTAGCCATAAATAAGGCAGTGGGAAGAAATCTTCTAAATGCTTTCTTACTTAGAAAGGGTACAGTTAACCAAGGAACAACCAGTAATGCAATTAAAAATAATTTTTGGTTTTTCATTATATCACCTGAAGGAGATGTATTTTATCGGATTTTACCTTATTCTTTTACAAGAAAGCCAACTTTATACAATAGAGATTTACATAGGTACTCATAGTGGTAATTTTATACATGCCCATTTTATTAATACTGAGGTGTTATAATTGGAGTTGGTCGGGGGTTAGTTGCCTTCGGCTTTTTTTATTTATAAAACCCGAATTATCGGGGTACGATGAGAACCTTTGATTCGGATCGTGCCCCCAATCTTTTATAATCCTTTCAGATAAGACATGTGAATGATTAATGAATGTTTTGGAGTTTTAAAGTATTTTCCCCTTCCGTAGTGTATGTTTTGTGAAGGTATGTACTTAAACTATTCTGCTTCGTTAGTACAATAAGAAAAAAGCCTCCAAGAATGGCTGCTTGAACTTCAACCCTTGCACCTGTTAGTTAACTTTTTTTTCAATTTTACAAATCCACTTATAATAATTCAGTAAAATAACTAACAAAATAGGGTCAACAAGAATAGAATACTTCAATTTCCACCACCCATAATTGAAGTACCCCCAAGGTTCTGGAAGTAATGCAATTGTTTCATATATCACCATAAATAATAACCAATAAAAAAAATAAAGAATTCTTTTTAATAAAAGATTATAAAGATCATGAATATTTAAGGAAAAGTTTTAATCAATTGGCTTCTGATACTTTTGGAATAGAGTTTGAAACGTGGCACCAAAATGGATATTGGACAGAAAAGTATCTGCCGTATTCTTTTGTTGATCATAATCAAGTGGTAGCTAATGTATCCGTTAATCTTGTAAATTTGGTCGTAAATGCGGAGGTTAAACAAGCAATTCAAATCGGGACTGTCATGACGCACCCTGATTATCGAAATAAGGGGTTGTCGAGACGCTTGATGGAGATTGTGTTAGACGAATATAAACATGTCGATATAATTTATTTGTTTGCCAATCAAAATGTATTGGATTTTTACCCGAAATTCGGATTTTCTTCTACAGATGAAGTGCAATTTATTTTGGACTATGATCATATGCCTGCAGTTTCTTCTATAGTGAGAAAATTAGATGCTAGCAATCCAGAGGATTTAGCGTACATCTATAATTTAGCGAGGAATCGTAAGGTTATTTCGGAACAATTCGGAACTTCAAATTGTGAGGAGCTCCTCATGTTTTATTGTACTATGGTTTTTAGTCAGGACCTCTACTATTTTGAGAAGGAGAACGCACTGGTGATTTTTCAAAGGGAGGAGGGGTGTATACATCTCTATGATATAGTCAGTCCTCGGAAGGTAAACCTTCAAACAGTGTTAAGCATGATTGTCCCGCCTAATTGCAGTAAAGTCATTTTCCATTTTCATCCTGATGGGCATGAACAAGGATATGAAAAACAGCCATATAAAACCAATAATGTCCTCTTTATAAAGAATCTAACAAACGTCTCGTTACCAAATGAATTTAAGCATCCGCTTACTTCACAGGCATGATGGTGCCTGACACCATGAAAGAGCCGCTCGTATAAATTATCTATTTGTACGAGTGGCTCTTTTTAGTTTCGGGGGTTAGAGAATGTTTCTCGAGTTAATTGAATATATTTTAAACACAAATAATCTATGGAATTTGCTTGAAAAAGGGGACAAGTATGATAAGGAACAGGATGAACTTTTATATTGATTTTTACAGAGCAGGGGCATGTTCTTTTTACAAACGGCTATTGTTCATTTTTTTGGGTGCTACACTTGTATCCTTATCCTTACAATTATTTTTGGTGAAAAATCATGTGATTGATGGAGGAATCATTGGCGTAAGTATCCTGCTTGCTTATATTTCAAAAGAAGAAATAGGATTGTTTTTATTGGTATTAAATACACCTTTTTTCCTCCTTGCCTATCGGTTTCTGGGCAGAAGGTTTCTCATGCTCAGTCTTTTTGCCATTCTCATTCTATCGCTTGAAACCTATGTATTCGATTCGCTTCCTGTCATCACCACCAATCCACTCCTAGTAATTGTGCTTGGCGGAATTAGTTTAGGACTGGGTGTCGGCATAACGATTCGATTCGGTGGATGTTTTGATGGAACAGAAGTGATAGCTATCTTATTAAGTAAACATTCTTCTTTTTCGATCGGACAAATTATCTTGTTATTGAATGTATTCATTTTCAGTAGTTCCATTTTTATATTTGGGTTAAGTGAGGCCATATACTCTTTAGCAACCTTTCTTATAGCCTATCGAACGATTGATTTCTCTATTCAGATCGATTAATATGAAAAAGCTTCAGCTATAATGAGACGAAAATGAAGGTTGATCGGCTAGCAGCTGCATAATGAAGAGATTGCTAAAGTAAAAGCTTAATAGGCAATCTTCCATTTTACATGAAAATGCCCATTCAATTAGTGAACGGGCATTTTTTAAATCATTATTGATTTTCTAAAAATTCTACTACTCTTTCATTTACTAAATCATTGGCCTCAGTTACATAAATGTGGCCAGCACCTTTAATTGTCAAAAATTCAGCATTCGGAATGTTTTCTGCTAAGGTTACCCCATTTTGATAGGGAACCAATTTATCTTCATCTCCATGGATAACTAAGACAGGACATTCGATTTGGTCAATCTCATTGGAGGTATCGTGAGCTAAGCAGGCCTGAAGTTGAAGGATATAGGCGTAAGGGAGAACAGGTATCTCTATTCTTTTTTGTATGTCCTCTGCTACTAATTCACGTTGGTTTTCTATAAATGATTGACTGTATAGGATTGGAGCGGTGGCCCACGCCATTTCTTCGGGTGTTGCAACAGCAGAACCCCTTGAAAGCATAAGCATCGAGACTTCTGCATTAGGCTGGACATGTGTCGCGCCCCCAGAGGTTGTACAACCTAAGACAAGCGAACGGACCTTTGAAGGATACAAAAGTGCTAATCGTTGTGCAATCATCCCGCCCATTGAAATACCATATACATGGGCTGAGTTTACTCCGGCAGCATCCAAGACGCATTTAGCATCTTCAGCCATTTGCTCGATCGAATAGGGTGAATTTGGTTTGTCGCTAAGACCTGTCCCGCGATTATCAAATATAATTACTTTAAAGTGCTCACTGAGAGCAGGGAGAGTCCTGAACCAAGATTTTGAATTTAGTGATAACCCCATTATTAAAAGTAATGGTTCTCCCTCTCCATGAACCTCATAATAAAGATTAATACCATTCCCATTAGTTATTGGCATTAATTTAATCCTCCTTTTTAAAAGTAACGGTAAATTATATGATAATTTAACTAAGGAAAGAACATGGAAGAAGGGAGGAAAAAATCCCTCCCTTAACTTACTTTTGAGTGTTTTTTCAAAAAGTTGCGAATAACTCTATTAAATGCCTCCTTTTGTTCTAATTTGGCAATATGACCAGTGTTCCTAAGGATCACAAATTCAGAGTGGCGAATTTGTTTGTGCATTAATAGTTGGATCCATACAGGGATGACAGAATCATATTGGGATCCCATGATTAATGTAGGGACTTTTATTTTAGGAAGTAGTTTTAAATTATCCACTTCCAGACATGCTTTAACCGATTTTAGAAAAACCTCATGATTAGGTTTGTAAAATTTATGAAAGTCCTGATAAACTTTACCTTTCCATGAATTAAGTGAAATACGAGCAGCCGTGTTTATTGGTAAACTTGGGGTTGTAGATAGTGAGCGAACTTTTCGATAGTTTATTATTAACTTTGCCAAGTGTCTAGGGATGAAATGAAAGGTGCTCACCAACATTAATGATCGACACATATGGGGAGCCTGACGATAAATTTCCTGGGCTACCATTCCGCCCATTGATAATCCGCAAATATGAGCGCTTTCAACTTGGAGGTCATTTAATAGAGTAATAATGTCACGGGCAAACTGTGGAATAGATATCTTCTCATTCGTAATATGCTCACCATGCCCTCGTAAATCAGGAATAATCAAGTCATACTGATCCGCAAATTCAAACTGATTGTTCCAGCCCTCCTTTACCTCTCCTAACCCATGAATAAAGACTAAAGGTTCACCAACACCAAAACGTAAGTAAGGAATTTCAGAGCAACTAAAAGAAACTTTACTCAAATATACCCCTCCTATTGTTATATATCATAAAGGGCATTACCACAATTTGTAAAGTTTTAATTTTTATAAAATTCAGAATAATAGAAACGTAACTATTCCACTTGTCCTCTTCTGGTGGACAAGTGTATTTATTCGGTGCCTGACACCAAGAAGTGTTATAGGAGAATAATACTTTCTTAATTTAAGGGTTCTTTGGGTGTGGTTTGGTGAAGGGGTTTAGTGACAGTAAATTGCATTTTTTATGATTTAAGATGAGTGATGTTGAAAAAATATTCCGACATTTTTCGTCATTTTTCCCAATTTTGAGTAAGCGT
>NZ_JBALSN010000084.1:0-231 GCF_036966985.1 Neobacillus drentensis
AAGATTTTGTAAACATACATAGCATTTGTTCCAATAAAATGAACGATTCAAAAAATTCTAATGTTAAGTTTTTGTAAATTTATAAAGAATTTGTTTCTTTTTTCGACATTTTTCATATAAAATTACTGAGGTCGGTATTCAACAATTGTTTAATAGAAAATGGGGGTATTCACATGGCATTTAAAAAAGTCGATAAATTCTCAGCATTACTTAGTAATATTTCTGCAAACT
>NZ_JBALSN010000084.1:271-16338 GCF_036966985.1 Neobacillus drentensis
AATGTGAGTGATTTGAAAATTTTCTCTGAGAAAATGAAAGAACTTGAAACAAAAGGAGATACATACGTTCATGAAGTAATTAAAGAATTGAATGATGCCTTCATTACTCCAATTGAACGAGAGGACATCCTTCACTTAGCGATGAGTATGGATGATGTACTCGATGGACTTGAAGGATGTGCAGCATTATTTGAAATGTATTCTATTACTAACGCCGATGAATTTATGAAGAAATTTGTAGATGCAATTCAAGGAAGTGTCCATGAAATTGACAAAGCTGTTGAACTACTTTCAAATAAAAAGTTACAGCAAATAAGAGAACATGCCATTAAGATAAAAGATTTTGAATCCAACTGCGATAATATCTTACGCCAGTCGATTAAAAATTTATTTACGGTTGAAAAAGACCCGATCCGGATTATCCAATACAAAGAAATTTACGAAAACCTTGAAGATATTGCCGACTATTGTCAAACGGTTGCCAATACACTTGAAACCATTATCATGAAAAATGCTTAAGGAGCAAACATATGAGCGTTGTATTAATTTTAACGATTTTAATAGTCATTGGTGCCCTTGCATTTGACTTTATTAATGGATTCCATGATACAGCAAATGCAATCGCAACCTCTGTATCCACCAAAGCTCTCAAACCACGCCAAGCAATTATGTTAGCAGCGATAATGAATTTTGTAGGAGCATTGACATTTACTGGGGTTGCCAAAACTATCTCTAAAGACATTGTTGATCCATTCTCACTTACTGGTGGTCATACTGGATCGATTGTTATTTTTGCTGCACTGCTAGCAGCTATTTTTTGGAACTTACTCACTTGGTATTACGGTATTCCAAGTAGTTCATCACATGCAATTATCGGTTCTATTGCTGGTGCAGCCATTGCTGCAAAAGGATTTGAAGTAATTAAAGCTGAAGGTTTTATAAAAATTATTCAAGCATTAATTCTATCACCTATTTTAGCTTTCACAGTTGGGTATATTGTTTACAGCATTTTTAAAGTCGTTTTTAAAAATTTCAATTTAACTAAAACCAACCGATCCTTTCGTTTAGTCCAAATTGCTACTGCCGCGTTACAATCCTATTCACATGGAACAAACGATGCACAAAAGTCGATGGGGATCATCACCATGGCTCTGTTAGCTAATGGTTATCTTCATACTGATGAAGTGCCTTTTTGGGTACAGCTCTCTTGTGCAATTGCAATGGGATTAGGTACATCAATAGGTGGATGGAAGATTATAAAAACAGTCGGCGGGAAAATTATGAAGATTCGTCCGATTAATGGTGTTGCCGCAGATTTAACGGGTGCAGCAATCATCTTTGGAGCCACTTATATCCATTTGCCAGTCAGTACTACCCACGTCATTTCTTCAGGGATACTAGGGGTAGGTTCTGCACATAGGCTTAAAGGAGTAAAATGGGGTACAGCTCAACGGATGTTAGTTACATGGGTAATTACACTTCCAATTACTGCATTATTAGCTGGTATATTTTACTTCATTCTCAATATCNNNTTAGCCTAATTTTTTGACTATATCACTTCTAAATATGTTGAACTTTCATATTTTTATGATAGAGGACAAGTTTTGGAGTGATGGATGATGAAGGAAAAACTAGCAGCAATGCTGCTCGGGAGTTTACTGTTAAGCCTTGGGGTAAATGGATTTTTAGTTCCTTATCACTTACTTGATGGAGGCGTAATCGGGTTAGGACTAATCATTCATTATTTTTACGGGTGGCCGACTGGACTAAGTATTATTGTCTTAAGTCTTCCTTTATATGTTTTAGCCTGGTTTTTTGAGAGACGCTATTTCTACTACAGCCTTCATGGCCTTATCATCTCTTCCTTTTGTATTGACTTTTTATCATTTATTAACGGTAAAATCGAAATGGGGATATTACCAAGCACCATCATCGGTGGATTGCTTGTCGGGATAGGGATAGGACTTATGCTGCGTTATGAAACCAGTACAGGCGGGACAGATTTGCTTGCACAATTATTAACTAAATTTACTTCTATTAATATTGGGATTATCATCTTCTTAATAGATGGTCTTGTCATTACAAGCGGTATTCAGGTTGTTGGATTGGAAAAGTTCTTTTATTCTCTTCTCACAATCATCTGCGTCGGCCTTATGACGGCACTAACCGTAAGAGGAAACAATAATCAACATTTTCCTTATTATTAAAACAAAAGGGAAGGAAAACGCTTGTTTTTCCTTTCCTTAATATTACTTTCCTTTTATGTCAATTGTTCCATACATTTCTTTCATAATTCCATAGGATTTCTTCAACCGTTCATAAAAGGCTGGTTCTTCCCACTTTTTCCAGCTGTATAAAAATGCGTCGAACTGGTGAAGCCGATTATTTTTTGTTCTAGGCAATGTTTGAGTGACCTTCCCCAGTTCTGTTGTCACAATAGCGAGTCGAATTCCACTCGTTTCAACACTGCCAGATAATCCGCTTTTCCAGACATTTCCCATTACTTCCTTTTGACTAGGATCTTTCACATTTAACAGCAGCCATGGAATCCTTCCTTCAATCATCTTCCTATCATTACTAATGCTAACATCAGTTAAAGAGTTGAATTTTTTACTATTTGGATTTGCGCTCCCAAACTTCAGTTTTCCTGTCTCGTAACTCGCAAAAGGAATAATTTCCTTTGTGGTTGGAATGGTTAATTCCTTATTAAGAGCAAGTCTAATGGGATGAAACACTCCATTGTTCTTTTGCTTCACATAAGGCTGTTCCTCAATCATCTTCAGCAGATGGGCGTACTGATAATAAAAGGTATCATAGTAACTATCGACCATGATACTTGAAGTCTCAGGACCTGTAAGATTTACTAAAAAATCAATCCCAAAGTCTGTTTTGATTGATATCTGATCGATTAATGGAATTTGGGTTTGGCCCTGTTGCTTCACGGAATCAAGCAGCAGGAATGTTCCTTGTCTGCGAAAATCAACTGGACGATTATATTTTAAAAGGAAATATAAATATCCATTGTCAGAGGTCAACCGAACTTCCTTTAAAGTATCCTTTTTATCATTGCTAGGATAACTCTTTTTGACTTGCGCCTTCTCCCAATCCCTCCCAATACCATCAACAAGGATTTCAGTCTCCTTTTTCCCCGGTTCAAAACCTAGTAAACCAAAGTGCTGTTCATTGGTTTGCATGTTATTCCAATATGGCCTTCGATCAGGATCATCAAAATCCATGGTATTCCATGTCCGTTTAAACCATTCATCCTGCCAGGTGAAAACAAGTCCTCCCATATAGCCTTCAGAAACAATCGATTGGTATAGATGCTTATTAATATTCCCTTGTTCTTCTTCTGAATGAAATCCTTGGTTCATCCCATATGCGTTCTTATGTGTTAACCCTCTTGAAGCTGGAACACCAAATTCTGCAACAAGCACTGGCATTTGATGCGCAGAACGGAGCTCATTTAAATAGCCTGCATAATTGTTTTTCCTACCCTTTGCATCAATATAATTAAGGTATGACTTTTCATAGTTAAGAAAATCAGGATAATAAGGATAGATATGATAGGAAGCAAATAATCCTGCAGAAAACTGCTTAGATTCCTTAATATGATTGGGGTTCACTGAAACCATATCTTCATTCTCTAGTGGTTCGGTTGGATGCTTCAACAGATCTGTTGTAACCCAGTTCGTAAAACTCATTGAATGCTGCCAATGGTAGTGTTTCGCCTCATAATCAGCAGCATAATCCATTAAACCAGCCAGCCAGATTTCAAATGGATTGGCCCCTTCTGTTTTAAAGTACTCCCCTGTATATTGTCTAATTTTTGAATGCTTATCATTTGTATTTGTGACCATAGCAGGGTCCCATTCCGTGCCAACAATGATTCCCAGAACGTACTTCGAAATATCGTACTTATATTCACCTGAGGCATGACCAGGCCGGTCTGGTATGTCTGCTTTTCCATGGATAATATCAATCATATTTTTTATTTCTAGTTTTGCATCGTCTAGATTTACTTTGGAAAAAGCATCTTGTGTTTGAATAAGATTTTCTTCATTAACCCATGTCCCATGAAATAAGAAAAGCGGCTTACTAGCAATTTTGTTATATTCATAAAATGCTTCGTAAAATTGTGGCGGGTGGAGTGTGTAGACTCTGACCGCATTGGCATTCATTGCACCAATTTCTTTAAACCATCGAAAGTATTCACCTTCTGTAATCGCCGTCTCCCCAGGAAAATAACCAGGTTTTCCTATCCCCATGTTTACACCCTTAATTAAGAGATCTTCCCATTTCCCGTCCTTCTGAATCTGAATATAAGATTTTCCAGTTTTGCTGTTTGATTTTATTCCATCATGTTCGACAACGTCCACTTTTTCCTGTTGTGTCACATGGTGTAATCCATGCTTTAAGATATCCTTCATCATTGGTACATAAGTTTCCCAATAGAAAGAACCATTGGAGCCAACATGCTTCTTCCAAGCATCCAAACCTTGTGTTTGATAAATTCCTGGAACATCAGCTTCGTCAGCAAAATCCCCTGAAAAGTAATAAGAGGAATACTTAGCATTTTGGTGAAAAATGACGGCTGGAAAAGAAGTTGGAATCCCATATCCTTTAAGTGTTTCTTTTGCTTCCTTAGAAATCGGCAGCTTATAGTCGGCCAATATTTCCTTATTATCTCTGGCATCAATAATATCGAACCAATAACTATACTTTCCATTGAAACTTTGTGTAAAATGTTTTTTTCCGCTTCTAGTCAATTCAAACAGAAGACCTTTGTCGTTAATGTCTTTTTCTCCAATTACAACGATATAATTGTTTTTACTGACAAATACAAATCCTTTTCCAGTAAATGACCACTTTTTATTTTGAGTCTCATAATTCTCTTTTACCCATTCTGGTACCTCTGTACTATTAAGGTTGGAAAAAAAGCGACCGATCCAGCCTGCCCATTCAACATTAAGCAAATTTGAGATCTCAGCTTTCGACGATTCTGATGTAGGACTTGCAAACGTATTAAATTCTGCTATTAATGTTTTGCCTTTAGATTGAATTAGTTCTTTTTTTATTTGATTGACTTCATCACTTTGAAGCCCACCATAAATTTTTGGAGAGTGTTTACCTAAAGGATTTTGTCCGTAAAATTCCTCTTTATAAACTCCATATTGATCCGTTAAATAAATCACATCGTATGGTTTTAAATCCTTTGGTAAAGGATTTATTAAATATTCCTTTCCCTTCTTTGGTTCAAATCCTCTATAGTCTTCCGAAACTGAATAAGGTTTTTTTCCCTTTTTATAATATTTAGCATTATTTAGGATCCAAACCAATCCTTTATGTTCTCTATAGGAAGGATTTGGAACAGTCTTGTCGACAATTAATACGTTTAATTTTTTCATGGGCTGAATTTGCCATAGCCAAAAGGGGCAGGTGATAATAATTAAAAAAAGAACCGTATAAATGATTAAATTAATTGGTTTTTTCATTCGGAAACACCTTTTCTTTTCATTTCTCCCCAACTTCGATCACCGATTATCATCTGCCAAATGCCCTCACATCTCCACAACACGGTCAGCGGCCTGTACCAAATGGTTTCTGTTAAGGAGTACAAAAATAACTTCATGATATCTGATACTTTTGGGTACTTTGTTAGACTCCATTCTTCCAATAGAACCGATGTCATTGAAAAAATAGACCCATATAAACAAGAAAGGAGAAATAACAAAATAGCAAATTCTATATAGGTCCCCCCAAGTATTAAACAAAGCATCATAAACAGGTATCCTAAAAACTCAATAACTGGCCCGAAAAATTCGACAATCCAAAAGTATGGGAAAGATATCAAACCAATCGAACCGTATTTAGGGTTAAATGTGATTTTCCTATGAGTCCATAAGCTTTCCAGTAATCCCCTATGCCAACGTCTCCTCTGCCTGCGAAGGAAGGTCACATCCTCTGGAACCTCCGTCCAACAAACAGGATCTGGAACATAGACAATCTTTTTCTTTATTTTTTTTTCCCTTAAGAGTCGATGGATTCTAACAACTAATTCCATATCTTCCCCGACCGTATCTGTTTTATAACCACCCGCTGCAATCACCCATTGCTTCGAAAAAACTCCAAATGCTCCTGAGATAATTAATAGAAGATTGTGCCGGCTCAAGCCAATTCTCCCCATTAGAAAGGCACGCAAATATTCGATGATTTGCATAACAACTAAAGGTTTATTCGATAAACCGATTTTTAGGATATGACCATTTTTAATTTGGCATCCGTTCGCAATTCGAACACTTCCACCCGAGGCAATCACTTCTTCATTTGAATCAATTATGGGTTTCATCACCTTTAAAAAGGCATCTTGTTCAAGAACAGAATCGCCATCTAACGAACAAAAATAAGGGTAATGCGAGAAATTAAGGCCCACATTAAGGGCATCCGCCTTTCCCCCATTCTCCTTATCAATAAGAAACAAATTCGATAAAATAGCTGATTGATAAATCCTGCTAATTGGTTTCGTATCCACTTGCCTTCTAACTACTTTTTTTATTTCCTTCATATCATAGTGCTCCATTACTTTTGCAAGTGTTTGGTCGGTTGAACCGTCGTTCACCACAATCACTTCAAATATTGGGTAATCTACACTCAATAATGATCGCACACTCTGAATAATCCCTGCTTCTTCATTGTATGCTGGTACGATTATAGAAACAGGTTTTGTATAAAATTCGTCCGAATAATCTTCATATGCTTGTACTCTGTCAAGTTGGTATTCCTTCCGAAGCTGGAAAAAAGAGATCATCAAGATAACAGAGTAAAAAGAAATAACAATAACCATATATACAGCGATAAACCAAGCAAAAAGCGTTACAACATTTTCCCACACTAGAATTTCCATTTTCTATACCCCTTTATGAAGCCATTCCCATGCCATATCCCTAGCAAATACATCCTTTGAAGTTTCTAACACTTCCTGTAAAATCTGGTGCCCATTCGGAAATTGGCAGATGGCCTCTCCGGCCTGAAAACGAACCCACCACATTTGGTCATGCAAAAGCTCGATTAATCTTGAAATCCCTTTGACTTCTTTTAATGAACCAATAAGTTTGGCAGCAATCATTCTTTCTTCCCATTTACTAGAATAAAGTAGTTCTAAGTAGGGTTCTGTATTTTTCACATAGCCCACATTCGATAATGCCTTTAAGGCTCGAAGCCTGATTTCCCCTTTATAGACTGAAAAGATTTTCTCAAGAAAAGGAAGATAATTTAATTCCTTTTTTATTGAAATTACATCTAGGATTGCTGTTTGTAACGACTGACTGCTCTTATGAAAATGAAGAATATACTTTTCAAATTGCTTTTGCTCGAGGCGAACTAAAATCGTACGGTACTCAAATTCAGAGAGATTCTGGTAGCGGGTTATTAACAGATCAAATAAAAATTCATATTGAAATAATGCAAGGATTCTTAAGGAATGAATAAGTTCTTCGTGGGAGAGTTTTTTTTTCTGTGTTAGCAAGTAGATATCATCGTTCAGGAGAGTTAATTTGAAATCTTCAATATGATAGAGGGTGTTCATACGTTTACTCCACCTTTTACTTTTAAGTTGCTTGCGATACCTCTCCAATAAATACATTGATGCAAGTTCTGTTAATCGTGACTTTTCATCCTCACCTTCTAAAATTTTGCTAAATCTGCCTAGAAGTTCTTCGATGGCTATTTGTTCAAGAACGTTTTTGGGATTCAGTCCCCTAGAATACCCTCCCTCCATTAACATGGTAAAAAGAACGGAATGATATTTTTCTATAAATTGCCCAATTGCTTTCCTGTTTTTAATATCCATTGCCTTTCTTATGGTTAGATATATTAGTAAAACCACTAAAATGACTAAAATCGTTATCGTTAAAATTGTCAGGTAATATAATTCATTTTTCAGCATGCTATTTCATCCTCTTGATTAACCTTTCAATCCTAGCTTGTAGCTCTTTAATACTAAAAGGTTTAGTTATATAATCATCTGCTCCTAGCTTTAATGCCCTTTCAATGTCCGTTTCCCTTTTTCTCGCTGTCAACATAAGGACATAGATATTTCTCCCATTTTTTATTTTTTTTACTTTCTGCAGGATTTCGATACCATCCATAACAGGCATAACACCATCAAGTATTAAAAAATGTATGCCATTTTCCTCTAAGCGTTTTGATTCAAAGAATTGTAGACCATCTTCAAATGTTTCAATGTCTAATTCAAAATGATCAAAAACCATTACCTTTAGTATTCTTATTAACATGTCTCGAATAATCGCATCGTCATCAATGACCGAAATGAACAAGGTTTCTTTTGTAAATACATTATTTAAATTCATGACTACCTACTTCCTAAAATGATAACCCTTCAAATATGTATGAACAGACTTTCGCTGTTTTTGATTCAATACCTTTACTATTCCCTTATTTTTAACTGATTTTATGTATTTAAAGTTTATTATTAATAATTCTATCTGTCACGAGAAAAATACAGAAAATGGTCGAATAATATGAGTTTTTGTCAAAATTCGTCGAACCAAAAAAAGGATCCAAAAACAGGATCCCATAATTGCTTTTTATATGAGGTTTTTAACCTTATTTGTACAGTTGTCCATTGCTGACATTATGGATCCCCGAAATTGCTTTTCCTCCAAGGTAACAACTGCTTCAATTGTTGCCCCACCTGGCGTACACACATTATCTTTGAGTTCTCCTGGATGTTTTCCGGTTTCAAGGACCATTTTTGCAGCGCCAAGAACAGCTTGAGCAGCTAGTCTGTACGCTTGATTCCTTGGTATTCCCTGCCTTACTCCACCATCCGCCATAGCCTCTATAAGCATATAAACATATGCCGGGGAAGAACCACTGATAGCAGGAACGGCATCCATTAGTTTCTCTTCTAGCCTTTCAGTCTTTCCAAAGGTCTGGAACAAGTGCTCTACCTCAACAATTTCATTTTCAGTAAGGTAATCATTCGCACAGATCACACTCATGCCTTCCCCAACTAAAGATGGAGTATTAGGCATTGTTCTAATCGTCTTTACATGAAAACCAAATGCCTTCTCAATATCCATTATGGTAATCCCAGCAGCAATCGTTACAATGATTACATTTTGTTTTATATCGTTCTTGATTTCTTCGATTATTGTTGCATATAGATCAGGTTTCACCGCAATAATAAGGATATCAGCAAAGATAGCAACATCTCTGTTATTTAGTGTTGTGCATATATCATACTTTTGTTTGATTATTTTTTTCGTACCTTCTGTGTTAGCACTAGCCAAAATATTCTCTTTTGGAATCGTTAATGATTTAACCATTCCCTCCATCATTGCTTGTGCCATTTTTCCTGCCCCAATAAAACCTATTTTCTTTTTCAATTTTCTCCCCACCTATTTAAACATCTCATTCTCCAATACGATGATGTTTTCTGCAAAAGTTGTTTTTCCTATTTCTTTTGTATTTTCCACCAACCTGTATATATTATCACAACATTGTTTAGCACCTATAACTAATAAGGGTACCCCAATAAAATCAATTTTTAACCCCCTTGAGAAAAATCCACCCATGGACATAGCAAAAGGAACAGTTGGTGAAGTATTGGAGAAGACAATTTTTTCATCAAATTTAAATTTTTCTTGCAGCAATAAACTCATTTCTTTTAATGCAGGGATCACATATTTATTTCTTTTCCGTCCAATCGTATAAACAGAGTTTCCATCTTCATCCATTCCATGGAAAATAATCTTACCAAAATCTGCTTTCGTTAATTTATTGAAATATTTCACAGTTAAAATTTCTTCTTTTGTTAGTTTTCGTTCGGATTGTGGTAATTGTTTTAAATGGTAGGCCGCTGCTAAAGAAGTTGTATGAGTTCCGCCAAAATCATTATAGATATAAATCATGGAATCATCCTTTATTTTTGCTATGTATATTATGTTCCATATTGTATTTTCCAATTCAAGGAGATTTCCCACACCAAATAAAAAAGAAGTTTATCACGATTAGATAAACTTCTTCTTTTTACTACTTATTTATTTAAGTCTTTAGGTGAAAAAGCTCCTGGGAGTAGATCCTTTACAAGGATTTTTTGAACATCGCCCTTTAAATTCGTTAGTACTACTTCCATTTCTGCATCACAAAGTTCAGAAATAACCTGACGACAAGCCCCGCAAGGTGAAACCGGCCCTTCAGTATCCGCCACGACAACGAGTGAAGCAAATTGTGTAATCCCATCAGAATACGCTTTAAACAGTGCTGTTCGCTCTGCACAGTTGGTCATACTGTAAGCTGCATTTTCAATATTGCAGCCGTGGAAAACTTGCCCATCTTTTGATAATAGTGCTGCACCAACTTTGAAATTGGAGTAGGGTACGTATGCAAACTCTCTTGCTTTATTTGCTTCTACAATTAAGTCTTTCTTTTCCATCATGTTCACGCTCCGTTAAGGAAATTTATTGCTGAACTAATTTAGTAATCCAATCAAGAAGCACGCCGCCAAAATACACCCCGAAAACACCAACAACTGCGGAGAATACAGGGGGAGCAGGTAATGGAAGCTTTAAGAATTTAAACAACATACCAACTATTAAACCGGCAATTAAAGCCATTATTACGTCTCTCATCGAATTAACCTCACAATTGATTTATTAGTAATTGCTTAAGGATAGCTCACCTTTACTGATTGAAACGCCAGAACTTGCACCAATTCGAGTTGCTCCTGCTTCAACCATCGCAAGTGCATCTTCACGGTTGCGAACCCCACCTGAAGCTTTCACACCAATTTCTGGACCCACGGTTTGACGCATCAAGCGAATATCCTCGACAGTGGCTCCGCCTGTTGAAAAACCTGTAGATGTTTTTACATAGTCTGCCCCAGCTTTTACAGAAATTTCGCATGCTCTAATTTTTTCTTCTTTTGTTAATAAACAAGTTTCGATGATTACCTTCACCAATGCTTTTCCTTTAGCAGCTTCGACTACCGCACGGATATCTCTTTCTACTAAGTCATCTTGGTTATCTTTTAGAGCACCCACATTAATAACCATATCGATTTCATCTGCTCCATTTTCGATCGCATTTTTTGTTTCAAATGCTTTCGTTTCAGGAGTAGTTGCCCCAAGTGGAAACCCAATTACGGTACATACTTTCACTTCTGGAGTGTCAGCAAGCATTCCAGCAGCTGTTCGAACCCAAGTTGGATTCACACACACAGATGCAAATAAATATTCCTTTGCTTCTTCCACTAGCTTTACAATTTCTTCTTTTGTTGCATCTGCCTTTAATAATGTATGGTCAATCATTCCTACTACATTCTGTGTCATATTCTACGTCTCCCTTTTAATTAAATTTTATATATAAATGTTTTTGTCGATTATCACAATGTAACTATATCAAATATAATGAACATTTGTAAATACATTTATGAACAAATGTAAAAACTTTTTCATCCTACTTAAAGACAGTCTATGTTTAGTTCTTATCCAACAAGAATTGTGCTGTAAACTGGTCCGTAACGAGCACGTTTGCAAACCCGCCTTTTAATGCCCCGTATATTCCCTCAATTTTATTGGGCCCGCCTGCTACAAGAATCGAATAATCCTTTTTCTTTAAATCATCCAAATTTACTCCAAGGGTTCTCTCATTCAGGCTCTCGTTGCACACTTCTCCGTTTTCATCAAAGAAACGGGAGCAAATATCACCCACAGCTTTTCCATACAGAGATTCTAAGTCACTCTCTGTAAAATAGCCTAATTGAAATAATAAGGAATCTGTTTTAATTGGTCCAATCGTAAATAGAGCAATATTCGCCTGACTTCCTAGTTCAAGGATTTTTCGGATATGACGATCAGCCTCCATTGCCTGTTTTACAACGACATGGTCCACTATAGCTGGTAGTGGAAGATTGTGTGGTGTAGTATGAAATGCTTTTCCAAAGAGATATAAAATCTCTGATGCATAGGTATTTGTTTCAGCGTGACTGACACCACCCTTTAACTGGACAACTTTTACCCCTTTTACAAATTTCTGTTTTAATTCAATCGCAATATGGTAAAGGGTCGTTCCCCATGTCACCCCAATTATGTCATCATCCTTAACAATTTGATCTAGATAAATGGCCGCTTTTTCCCCAAGATAATTTTTTATAATATGGTCTTCATATTGCGGGATTGAAGCGACAACTGCCTTCTTCAGGTTGAACTTTTTTTCAAGTTGTCTCGCAAGATTCTCAACATCTTCCGTCGGATCCATTATATTAATCTGGACAATCCCATCACTCTTTGCCTGTTGTAATAGACGCGACACAGTGGGACGGGAAACACCTAGTTTCTTGGCAATTTCGTTTTGATTATAATCCAACAGATAATAGAGCTTTGCTGCTTCAATGACTTTTGTTAACTTTTCACGATCCACAGTTATCACCTTATCGTTATTATTTTCTCTTTATTGTAACAAAAATAATAAACGAAATCACTTTTGTTTTACATTTGTAAAAATTAATATGAATATAATTTCAATTAATGCAATGAAGCTAAGCGAGGAACATGAATTTTCAGCCTCTTTAATGGGGAACAATTATTATGAGAGGAGCCGATATGGTGCAGAAATTAGGCGGATTTATTTACCAAAAACGAAAGTGGGTTCTGGTAACCTGGGGTTTCATTATTTTACTATTAGGTTTGTTTGCTTTAAGACTGCCTACCGTTCTTAAAGGAAATGGTTTTGAATATAACGGGGAATATAATAAAACGCGCAACCTTCTCGAGCAAGAATTTGGATATGCAAAGTCCTCCATTATTCTTGTTTTTGAAAAAGACAAAGCCATAAGTAATGGGGCTTTCAGACAATTCATTTCAACCAATTTTGAAAAATTAGCAGGGTTTGATGATGCAGAGCAAATGATTTCCCCTTTGGAACGAGAAGGAATGATAAAAGCACAATATGCCTATGGGCTTCTTACTTTTAACAAAGATGCTGAAAACCTTGGGACAGAAATCAGCCAATTAAAGACTTTACTAGTAAATAAAAAGGGGCTTAAGGTCACAATGACCGGCGAACCCATTATTGTCCAAGACCTTAATACTGCAAGCCAAGAGGACTTAGCAAAAGCGGAAATGATTGGTCTGCCGATCGCTTTAGTGGTTCTGATCCTTGCCTTTGGAGGACTTATTGCTGCGTCACTCCCGATTGTCATTGGCATAGTTTCCATATTATGTACAATGGGATCCGTTTACTTTTTTAGCTATCGTGCTGATTTAACGATCTTTATTTTAAATATTGTTCCGATGATTGGATTAGCATTAAGTATTGATTTTGCCTTATTATTTATTAATCGATATAAAGAAGAAGTGAAATCAAAGTCTATAAAGGATGCTCTTGAGATAACAGTTTCTACTGCTGGTCGTTCGATAATCTTTTCTGGACTCTGTGTTTTTATTGGTCTATCTGCATTGTGGTTTATCAAAATCGATATTTTTCAGAATGTTGCGCTTGGCGGAATGACTGTTGTGTTCATTTCTGCCGTTTGTGCCTTAACCTTTCTTCCTGCACTGCTTGGTGTTTTGGGAGCTAAAATCAATAAATTAAGTATTTTACCCGCAGTAGACAATCAAACGATAAGTTTTTGGCATCAGTTTGCTAAATTTGTCATGAAGAGCCCTATTCTTATGACTGTAGCAGCCCTTGCAATTCTTTTAGCAGGATTGATTCCTGTTAAACAAATGATTTTAGCGATCCCTGGTACAGAATCCCTGCCGCCAGGTTACCCTTCAAGAACTGCCTTAGAAATCTATAAAGACCATTTTATCGCTAAAGAAAAACGAGACGAGAAAAAAGTCATCGTGGTCCTTGAATCAAGTGGTAACATTCTTAATTTGAGTAATCTAAAAAAAGTGAATAACGTGATTAAAAGTATTGAAAACGATGCACTGGTGAATACCGTTCATTCACCCTTTTCAGCTACTGGATTAAAGGATGTAAACCAGCTTTATCAAGTACTCACTTCTGGGAAAACAACAAAGGCAGCCCCAATTATCGACTACTTTATTAGAGATAATAAAATGCTCTTAGAGGTATATCTAAAAACTGGTGAACATTCTGCTAAAGCAAGACAATGGGTAAGTGACTGGTCAAATAAGGATTTAGGTTTAAAGGCTTCCTTCGGCGGATCGATAAAATTCGAGCAAGAAATTTTTTCTGAAATATATCAAAAAGCACCAGATGGGCTTTTATTGATTGTCCTTTCGACTTTCGTCATATTAATGGCAGCATTCCGCTCCATTCTTATACCATTGAAAGCAATTGTAATGAACATATTAAGCCTGAGCTGCACCTTTGGGATCCTAGTCTGGATTTTTCAGCAAGGGCATTTTGGCGTCACACCTGTAGATATTGCGTTAATTTTACCTGTATTTGTTTTTACTCTTGTTTTTGGACTATCAATGGATTACGAAGTGTTCCTTATCTCGAGAATTCAGGAATTTTACTTAAAAACTGGAGATAATAGTGAAGCGACTATATCCGGTTTAACTTATACTAGTAAAATTATCACTTCAGCTGCTGCCATTATGATTGTCGTCACAGGTGCATTTGCCTTTACCGGCGTCATGCCAGTTAAGCAGCTAGGAGTAGGAATTGCTATAGCAATTTTTATCGATGCAACCATTGTGAGGATGGTGTTAGTTCCAGCACTAATGAAACTACTTGGCGATTGGAACTGGTGGTTTTTTGGCATCAAACATAAAAAACGGCATATGACTAAAAAAAAGCCAGCCTGATGACATTTTCTATTGTATTCCCTTTATCATAATTCTAGTTAGAAAACGAATACTAAGAAAACCTTTAATGCAAGATTATGAAGGAGGTTTTCAATTTGAATAAAAAAACGTTTATTTTTCTTATCATTCTCTCACTTTTTGAGTTCTCTCAACCTGCCTTTTCGTTTAAGGCGGCATCTGCACAAACTCAGCCAGGTGTCGTTGATTTACGCATCCTGGAAACAACTGATTTGCACGCATCCTTAGTCAATTATGACTATTATCAAACAAAAGTAGACAACCGAATTGGCCTAATCAAAACAGCAACACTTATCCGGAAGGCAAGGAAGGAAGTACAAAATTCTTTATTATTTGACGATGGAGATCACCTGAAGGGGAATCCTCTTGGGGAATATTTAGCAAGAATTCGAGGAATACGTAAGGGGAAAATTCATCCGGTTTATCGTGCCTTTAATTATTTACATTATGATGCCATTGCCATTGGTAATCATGAATTCAACTACGGTTTAGGATTCTTAAATGCAGCCGTGAAAGGGGCAAAGATGCCTGTCCTTAATGCCAATGTTTTCTCTGTTAAAAAGAAAAAACCCTACTTTACTCCGTATGTTATTTTGAAAAGAAAAGTGATTGATCAGAATGGGGGAACACATCAACTAAAGATTGGGGTCATAGCATTTATGCCGACACAAATTATGAAATGGGATAAGGCAAATCTTGAAGGTAAAGTTATGGCTAAACCCATTGTTGATTCTGCCAAAGAATTTGTCCCAATCATGAAGTCAAAAGGCGCGGATATCATTGTTGCCCTAGCCCATACAGGAATAAGCTACGGAGCATATAGCGCTGAATCGGAAAATGCAGTCTATTATTTATCAAAAATTCCGGGCATCGATGTCATATTGGCAGGACATTCGCATAATGTCTTTCCAAGTTCTGTGTATAAAAATTCTCCTGATACTAACTTAGAAACGGGACAAATTAATGGTAAACCAGTCGTAATGGCAGGGGCTTTTGGAAATCGTCTTGGAATTATTGACCTCAGACTCGAAAAAACAAATGGCCAATGGGGCGTATTAAAAGGGACATCCTTCACAAGAACCATTGCTAATGATGCTGGGACCTCCCTTGTTAAGAGAGATAAACGTCTTTATCAGTTAATAAAACCAGAGCATCAGGAAACAGTTGATTTTATTAATAAATTAGGGCTTTAATAGTTAAAACTTTCTTTACTTTCAAATTTTAGTTATATAAAATAAAGGT
>NZ_JBALSN010000085.1:0-490 GCF_036966985.1 Neobacillus drentensis
ACCATCATCAAATGTTAAATACACTATTTTCTTTCCACTTTCGCTTAGTTGTGTAATGTTTGGTTTAGTTGGAGCTGCATTAGATTTCTTTGACGGTGGTTGAGAAGAAGTATTATCTTTTGTGGTGGGTTGTGCCGCCGTAACAGGAGTACGTTTATTGGGCACCTTACTAATCTCACGTTCTTGTTCGTTTCTCTGGTGCAAAGCATCCTCTTGCTGTTTTTGCATTCTTTCTTTTTCCAACTTTAAGTCGTTCGTATTTCGCACAATTGTTTCCGGGCTTACATTTTTTTTCACAGACAGATTAGTAACTTTATTTTTTTGGTGATTATTAGATTCACCGCTTGCTGCTTTTGCTTTAAAATAATTACTAACGAATATCCCTGCAAACAAAAAAGTAACAACAATGACGGCAATTAATGTCCCCTTCGACCAACTGCTTTTCAGATTCCCCATTGATCAAACCCTCTTTGATGTTTTTTATTTACTA
>NZ_JBALSN010000085.1:524-6686 GCF_036966985.1 Neobacillus drentensis
ACAGGATAGTATTCTTATATTTGAAAACTCAGAGTTTAGTTGTTTTGTTCTTAAAACCTCCACAAATTGGTGCCTGACACCCATTGACAATGATTCTCATTATCGTTATTATTAGCACTATAGACATTAATGGAGGGGGATTCAACATGTTTAACATGCTATATGGGTTGAAGGATATTCACACGGTTATTTCTAATCAACGGAAAATCGGCGGTGCGGCTGAAGCTGATTCGATTCGGTTATCATCAGGTGAAACCTATCTTAACCCCGTGTTTACGAATGTTGATATCTCAAAGGGTCATTATGTATCTGTTGGTTTTATTGACCAAGATGGTGCGAATGTGATTGCACATGTGGACCAGATTGCTGTTATCAAAGGCCTGCAGCACAAATTAATTTGCCAGCTGAATAATACTTATATTAAACAGTATTTACTGCACGATACTTTGAAATATTTACAAAAATTATGTGAAGTGAATAACGGTTTTGTCACTAACTCTTTTAAAAAAGAAGCCTTGAAACTTGTCCGTGATATTAGTGTAAAAGAATTAAAAAACCACAATATCTCGCTTCCATTCCCAGTTGAAGATAAATTAGTGCAATTATATGCTTAATAAAAACGAGGTCCCACTTTATAAGTGGACCTCGTTTTTTTGTCTATAGGATGACTGTTTGACAGGCTAATCGATAGCCATTGTTTACTTCATTGCCAAGTTTTTTATGTTCTTGTTCATTTGGTTTCGATAGACCTGGACCTTGCAGGACTTGAACCGTACATTGTCCGCAGGTTCCTTTTTGGCATTTATATTTGATGGGCTTCCCTTGGTTGAGTGCTACATCAAGCAGTTTCCCTTTAGCAGGTGCAACTTCAAATTTATTCCCACTCTGCAAAACAATTATTTTTTCAGGAGTAGGTACTTCCTTAATTGCAGTGTATTGCTCTTTTGGTCCTTCTTTTTCAAATAATGGTCTTTCGACTATATCAGGAGACTTCGGTACGGGCGCCATTTTTCCTGGAATAAGAGAGCCAACCGTAAAAGTTCGATTGTTCACCAGTTAAACCCCTATTGCTTCTAGTGTGCAAATAGCCCCAGGTCGCTTAATCCTTAATACCGCTGTTTCATATACACGGAACGGGTGATTCATCCCTTCCACGCCCAGGTAGGCTGTATCAAAATCCTCAGAAACAGCAAGATCTAAGTTGTTTCGTCCAGTGTTAAGTATGACACCTGTTTTCCCTTTTAATACGGGTGATTGGAACACACCATCGGTCACTAGCTCTCGAATATGTTCAATCTCTAACACATTGGTGTCTTTATGGACTCGATGGATTAGGGAATAGAGTTCTGGTGATAGGACAAGCGCAAACGGACCATGATGATTCATTTCAAGCAATTTATTTCTAGCATCGACTATATCCTGAAAAGCTGTTCCGGATTCATACCATTCCCCAATCAAGTGCGTCAGCCGGCCTTGGACGTTCATTAATCCCGGGATATCAAACTCTCTTGCGCCATGAAAAATCATCTGATCCTCCAGGTTAGCTACGTCTCTGGCAGCATTGGCAGCCGGTGAAAAATCAATCGGAATATCGAGCGTCTTGGTCTGTTCGATATCACGCCAATAGAGGACAAAATCCTTATAAAGTAAGGGAATCGTGTGATTTACACGTTTACTGGATTCAACAATCGTCTCAAAGGAGCCCTGGAAATCCATTTTTGCTTCCATATTTTCTAAAAAGATATCATTTGGGATACTCTGCATCCCTCGTCCAAGCGGACCATATAGTTCGATAAAGCGCCGGCCAACTAACTGTCTGCGTGCTGACTCAATGACGGTTTGATCTAATTGGTTGAATTCTTGGTCATTTAACGGTGAATCTGGATATAAGTGCGATTTATTCATTAGTTTATCCTCTCTTGTTCAAGTGGTTATTTTTCCGAATTGGGTTTGGTAGGTGGAGTCCGATGATTCCGCCGATTTTGAGGTAGATTCCGCCATGGGTGATATTTATTCCGCCAAACTTCGGAAAGATTCCGCCGTTTGAAGCTTCGATAGTGTGACCATGCTGGTATTCCGCCGATTTGGGGTGGAATTCCGCCAATTGTAGCGTGGATTCCGCCATATCTTGGAATTATTCCGCCAAACTTGAGACGGATTCCGCCAAATCCACCATTCTTTCCGCCAAACACCAAATTCGAATAAATTTTATGTAAAAATACTTAAATTAAACTCCCCACGGTAAACCCCTTTTTATATTTAGCCGAAGACGAAACTGGGACAGCATTAGAAGAGGTAACTGACCGGTCTAAGTGATCATGGTCGTGATCATGATGCGCATGTGGGTCGACGTAGTCATTATCGAACCTTTTATTGATGTCGATCAACATCGCTTTGACTTGCTGATAATCCTTATAGGATACCTCCCTCAACTGGTTTAGCAAGGTGCTTCGTTCCTCGTCAGTAAATCGAAATAGAGCCAAATCTAAATGTTCAACAAAATTATGTAACCCGAATTTTTCAAGATTCAGCTCTTGGAGAAGCCGATTAAACTCATTATTGGTCGGTGCAAAATCCTTCTCATCCTTTTCATTTTCAAACTTACTAATAAGCGGAATTAACTCGACTAAACGTGAAAGCCGCTGCTCCTCTTCCTCAAAAATATGATGGTAGTAAAGTCGCTCGTGGTCATCGGTGGCGTTCTGAATGACCGGGTCGAGCATATTCATAAATTTTTCAATCGCATCTTTGGTAGTCGTAAAAATTTGATAAAAAATCTTTAATTCCTCTTTCATCCTAAGCACCCCTAGTTTCTTAACTACAGTCATTATTGACGCTAGAGAGTGCTTTTAATACCTATTTATTAGTAATTTTAACAATCCTATTTCCGTTTATGGACAGTATTTTAGAGCATAACTCTTCTTCCTTGTAACATAATAAATATGGTTATGCCAATACCTTTAGGAGGAGATACAAAATGTTGCAAAATCAACAGGGGCCAATGCACCAAAATATGCATACAGGGAATGTACCTCAACAATTAAATCATGGTGGCCATGAAGTATTTGATGTCCATGAAGTGCTTTCTGGAACCATTGGGACATTGGATCAATACTTAATGTTACGCCAACATGTAAAAGACCCAGAATTACTCGATATTCTGGAACGCCAATATCAATTTATGCAGGATGAATATAACATTACTTTAGAATGTTTCAGCACGGGGCAAAATCCTTCCAAACCAACACAGAGCTATAAAATGAATCAAGGAAATGACTTTGTTTATGGCTTAAAACCGTCCCAGCCGAAAAAGCCGGTGCAATCTGTTTCCGAGCTTACAGACGAGTGCGTTTCCAGTATGATGCTTGGTTGTGTAAAATCAGGTGCTTCGATGAAGACAATGGCCGCTTTAGAAGTGACGAACCCAGTTGTCCGTCGGGTGCTAGCAGACTCGGTTCCGAATTGCATTGAAATGGCCTATGAAATCTCGATTTATCAAAATAAACACCATTACTACCAAGTACCACAGCTTGCCCAGCAGGATATGAATCAACTGCTTAATGCATTTGCCCCTGCGCAGGGAATGCCTCAAGCAAACAATACGAACATGAATATGAACGCAAATATGAATATTAACTCTAATATGAATCATTAAATACTTTGGTACATGTAAAAGAAGTATTAGCGAGCTATCCTTAAATGGGATAGCTTTTTTATTTAAATTTGAAAAGAGCAATTGCAAATAGTAAAATAACAATAGAACATACGTTTCGGAAATAATGTAAAAAAAACTTAAGGAGGAATTTAAATGGAATCTTGGGAAGCTGCCTATATTGCAGGTATTATTGATGGAGAAGGGACAATCACATTAACAAGAATGCATGAAAAGGAACATCGACGCCCATGTATAACTATTGCATCCACCGATAAGGAATTATTAATTTATCTTCAGGTAATAACAGAGGGAACCATCAATAATAAGAAGAACTATAATCCTGAACGGCATAAGGATTCATACACACTGAGTATAAAAAATAAGGAAACTGTACTGTCTTTATTAAATCATGTTACACCTTATTTAAGAGTCGATAAAAAAAGAAATCGAGCAATATGGATACTTAAACACTATGAACTGGTTACACCAAGAAATGGGAAATACACCAAAGTACTATTAGAAAAAAAAATTGCCTTCGAAAATTCTTTTTTCGAGATATAAAAAAAGACCAGCATCTCTGCTGATCTTTTCTTTCCACTATGTAGTGGAGACGGTGGGACGTGCTCTTCCATGCTTTCGTCATGGCACTGACTATATCTTGAACCTGTCATCAAACAGGTCCTCTGGCGTCTTATGCGAATCATAAATTTACCTCTTCAAGGCGGGATTTCGCATCCTAGTACTACCATTTCTATGGCAGCCTATAAGTCGATACACGGCTGTTGGATTACTCCACATACCGCTCGGCATTGCCCTATCACAATGAAGTGACTTAGGTTTCACCGATAAAGCCAGATTTTCACTCGTGTGTTACCACACAAGGCGACTAATAACTAATCGAACCCACGTCCAAAGATATCGCCACTTAAGCTTCTACGAGTGTAGTCGATATATTGGTGTTTCGCTGAAGCCATATGCCTATCGACCGGCGTCCGGTCAGCTAGCCTGGTTGTTCTCTTCCTTCATCCTCAGGCGGTGGAATCCGGCGTAGCCCACTTAGAGTGAGTCCCTTACCCTACCACATGGGCAATGGAGGGAGGAACCGCTATGCAGTATTAAGCTGCGAAAGCGAGGTTGTTGTTAGTTTTGCCAGTTATGGCTTTGACGTTTTAACGAGGCCGATCCCCTCGACTCGCGACCTAAGCTCAAACTACCCCTGTCGAATCCGTAGCGTCCCCATAATAAAAGGAGCTGCAATCTAATGAAAGATTAAAGCCGTAGACGTTAGGATGCTCAGACAATTGTCCTTGAGCAAAGTATCTCATCGCTAACTTAGCGACAAACTTATTATAACATACTGTCAGCATATTTCAATTGTAAGTATCTGTTAAATAATTTCCAATTCACATTACGCAACGAATTACATCTTCTGACGATCGCGGAAGGCTCGTTCAATTTCACGCTTTGCTTCTTTTTGCTTCAAGGATTCACGCTTATCGTAATTCTTCTTACCTTTCGCCAGCCCGATTAACACTTTGCAAAAACCATTTTTCAAGTAAAGCTTTAATGGAACAAGCGCATAACCTGCTTCTTTTGTTTCACCGATTAGTTTATTAATTTCGCGCTTATGGAGTAATAGCTTTCGTGTTCGTAATGGGTCATGATTAAAAATGTTACCTTGCTCATACGGACTGACATGCATTCCGAAAAGTATGGCTTCACCATTTTGAATCCGTGCATAGGCATCCTTAAGATTCACTTTTCCCCCACGAATTGACTTAATTTCGGTCCCCTGCAGTACAATCCCAGCTTCATAGGTTTCTTCGATAAAATAGTCATGGTAAGCCTTTTTATTTTGCGCAACAACTTTTCCTTCACCTTTTGGCATATCTTTTTCACCTCATTCTTAGGCTTTATTTTAGCAGAACAGAACCCATAGGACAATGAAAAGGAGCCTTACAAAAGGCCCCCTACCTAAATCATTTGTTTTTCCGCTTATTACTTTTATTTTTTGGCACATTATCATAAAATTTACGTTTTTTCTTCACTTTATTGCCTTGGCCGTTGCCGCCCTCAGACTTAGTGTTGCCGCCTTGACCACGACCGCCGCCTTGCTGTTTATTTCTCCGCGGCTTCTTCGATTCGCTGCCCGTACTGAAAACCCTTGGCGTCTCAACACGTTCCCGGCGTGTTCCTTTCATGCCGACAATTTCAAAATCGATGGAACGTTCATCTTTATTCACCTTAACTACCCGGACGGTAATCTCGTCACCAATTCGGAACACGTTTCCTGTCCGCTCGCCAATCATCGCAAAATGACGCTCGTCAAAACGATAATAATCATCGGTCATATAGCTGACATGAACGAGGCCTTCAATCGTATTTGGCAGCTCGACAAACATTCCGAAATTCGTTACAGAGCTGATAATACCGTCGTATTCAACGCCAATTTTGTCCTCCATATACTCCGCTTTCTTCAATTCATCGGTTTCCCGCTCAGCATCTAC
>NZ_JBALSN010000086.1:0-16569 GCF_036966985.1 Neobacillus drentensis
GATTAAGTCCATATAATTGTGTAAAAAGAAAGAGTCATTTTATTCACTCTTGGCAACACTGTTTTCAGCGACGATAAACAATGAAAAGAGGAATTAAATGACTCACTTACAGTTTAACCTAGATTTAGACCTTTTAAAAGAATCCATCATCAATTCTAATCTCGATATGGTGATTAAATCAGCGATTGTCTTAGTTCTTAATGAAGTCATGGAAAAAGAGAGAGATGATTATTTACAGGCAGCTGCTTATGAACGATCTCCAGATCGTCGAGACTATCGTAACGGCTTCTATGAACGTGAATTGATCCTAGGTATTGGCAAACTAAAGCTAAAGGTACCCAGGACCAGAAATGGTGAGTTTTCCACTTCAGTCTTTGACAAGTACGCCCGTTGTGACCAAGCCCTGGTCCTCGCCATGCTGGAAATGGTCATTAACGGCGTTTCAACCAGAAAGGTCACGCATATTGTCGAGCAACTCTGTGGGGAAAACATTTCGAAATCGTTTGTATCTTCCCTTACCCAAAAGCTTGACCCCATTATTAATGAATGGTCTAAACGCCCTTTAAATGTTATGTACTACCCTTATATTTTTGTAGATGCCATGTATATAAAGGTCCGGGAACACAACCGGGTTGTCTCAAAAGCTGTGTACATCGCTACTGCAATTACTGAGAAGAATACACGTGAAATTCTTGGGCTTAGTGTGGATCATGCAGAAGATTTCGAGAGTTGGAGCCGTTTCTTCCAACAGCTTAAATCCCGTGGGCTTCAATCTCCCAAACTGGTCATCTCAGATGCTCATCTAGGGCTCCAAAAGGCAATACAGCGCGATTTTATCGGTACTACATGGCAAAGATGCATGGTGCATTTTAAACGCAATATAATAGAGAAACTCTCCAAGAAAGATTCCGTAGAGATACGCATGATGATTAAACGTGTCTTTGAAGCTGTTACGATGGAGGATGTCCGAAGATTTAAGAACGAATTAATGAACCAGTTTGGTGATGAAGCTAAATATGCCAAGGCCTTAGAAACATTAGATGAAGGCTTCGAAGATGCTATTCAATACCTAAACTTTCCTGAGAAGATGCACCCTCATATTCGAAGCACAAATTCACTTGAACGCTTAAACCAGGAAGTCCGTAGAAGGGAGAAAGTTATTCGTATCTTCCCCAATACACAATCTGCCTTTCGATTGGTAGGCGCTGTTCTCATGCAATATCAGGATGTCTACTCCAAGAGAAAGACATTACTTAATAACTAATAAAACTTTTATTTTTTACTCGCTTCCATCATGGAATGATCACATATCCAGGGAGGGCTGTCAAAGTGAAAAGCCTTTGACAGCCCTCCCCGGATATGTAGATAAAAAACCATGGAAGTTTCGTCAAAAAATGAAAGGGTATGGATAGAGAATCATCAAAGGTAAAGCTGAAAACAATTGCTTTTGATTTTACACAATAATCAGGACTTGACTGAAAAATGGGGGATTTTGCTTTGCATAAGCGGAAAATCTCCCCTTATATTCCCCGAAACTGGCTCCATTCTGCAAATAACCGGAAGTTCTCCGCTTATTTTTACTCTGGTTATCAACAGATTTATTTAACAATGCCTTTTTATTAAAGAGGAAAGAACTTAATTAACAGTTGTCCTACGAAATTTAAACAACGTAATACAATTAACATTCTTTATAGCACAATGTTCAGAAATTGTCTGCTGTCCAACAGACTCTTGTTAATGGTTGCGTGAATTGTACTGCTGATTTGGCTGTTAAAAATGCAAAAATCCTTATATACCAACAAATATACAGACCCCAATTGATATACGAATTGGACTCCCAATTATATTGTAATTTCTTATTTTGCACTTTTGAACCGAACCCGTTACGCCAAGCACCATGTATCTTTATTTCCCTTTAAAGGCGGGCTTTCTTTTTTCAGAGAAAGCCTGTAATGCTTCAACTCGATCCTCTGTTGGGAGTGTTACTTCGTATGCCTTTCTTTCAATTTGTAATCCTGTGTTTAGGTCCGTATTCATCCCATTCTTTATGGCAAACTTGGCCTGCTGCACGGCAATTGGACCATTTGCCAGCAATTGCGAACAAAAAGCTAAACATTCTGCCATTAATTCCTTCCGCTCTACAACTTTTGTCAGCAGTCCATAGTTAAAAGCCTCATCAGCGGACAAGCGCCGTGCCGTTAAAATGAGTTCCAAAGCCTTCGCCTGACCAATCAAGCGCGGTAGACGTTGTGTCCCCCCTGCACCAGGAATGATGGCAAGACTCGTTTCCGTTAACCCCATTAGTGCTTCTTTAGCTGCAAAGCGGAAATCACAAGCCAAAGCTAACTCCATACCTCCACCAAACGCAAACCCATTTATCGCGGCAATAGTCGGCTGAGGCAGACTATCAATCGCTGTAAAAACCTCATTAATTTTATAAAGATTTCGCTTCACTTGTTCATCCGTTAATGTTTTTCGTTCCTTTAAGTCAGCCCCCACACTAAATGCCTTTTCTCCGGCACCAATAAATAGAACAGCCCGAACTTCTGGATTTATTCGAATTTCTTCGACCTTTTTCTGTAAGACCAGTAAGGTCTCATAATTAAACGCATTTAGAGAATCGGCCCGATTAATTGTGACAACCGCCACATGATTTTTAAATTCCAGTAAAATTGGCTCCACCATGCTCCCCCTTAAAAGGGCAGGTTAACACAACCTGCCCTCCGAAATAAATACTAGTTACTGACAGTTTGGGCTACTTGTGTCTTTAGTGCCCGTCTTAAGATTTTCCCGGTTGTATTCTTTGGAAGTTCTTCAATGAATTCAATCGAAGATGGAATTTTATACTTGGCTAAACGCTCCTTACAATAATTAAGTAATTGTTCTGTTGTTAGCTCAGGATTCTTGCTGACTACAAAAGCTTTTACAGCCTCCCCAAGATTTGGGTCTGGAACGCCGAGAACAGCCACCTCGACAATATCTGAATGGTTATAAATAACCTCCTCCACTTCACGCGGATAAACATTATAGCCGCCCACTAGGATGAGATCCTTTTTCCGATCGACAATATAAAAGTAACCATCTTCATCCATTCTGGCAAGATCCCCGGTATGAAGCCAGCCATTTCTAATCGTTGCTGCTGTTTCTTCAGGCATTTTATAGTACCCCTTCATGACATTAGGACCTCTTACAACCAATTCTCCTACCTCACCAATAGCGACTTCTTCACTAAGCTCATTGAGGATTTTATTTTCAACACGGAGGATGGATGTTCCGATTGACCCTGGTTTACGCGGGCGGTCAAGCGGATTAAAGCAAGTAACCGGAGAAGCCTCAGACAACCCATAGCCTTCAGAAATGACAACATTAAATTTTTGTTCAAAATTCTTTAACAGAGCTACAGGTAAGGAAGCCCCACCTGAAATACATAGGCGTAAAGAATTTAAGTCTTCAGGATTTCCTTCAGGATATTGAAGAAGGAAATTATACATGGTTGGGACACCCGCAAAAACAGTAGCTCTATTTTCTTTAACTAGTTCAAAGATTTCTTTTGGACTAAATTTTGGGGCTATTAATAGCGTTGCTCCACTTAATAATGGTGCATTTAAGGCAACGGTCAAACAGAAAACATGGAACATAGGAAGAACCGTTACTATCTTATCTTCGGAATTCATTTTCAAATACTCACTAACATCTTTAGCATTACTATATAAATTTTTATGGGTTAACATTGCACCCTTTGGTTGGCCTGTTGTACCGGATGTATAAAGAATGACAGCAGTCTCATCGTCTTGGAGCTCAGGTCCTTTAAAGGTTAGGTCTCCAGCAGCAATCACCATTGAAAACGATTTCATTTTTGAAGAGCATGATAGGTTTTCAATCTTCGATTCTATATTGCTAGTTGGTGTCGTTTCACAAATAATATAGTGCTCTATTTTGGAAAGGGAAGTGTGGATTTTTTCAACTAATGGGATCGCCAGGTCAAGTCCGATAACTGCTTTAACGTCACCATTATTTAATATGTAGCCAATCTCATCGGCAGTATATATGGAATTCACGGGAATAACAGTTGCCCCCAATCGTAATGCCCCATATAAGCTGATTACAAAGTGCGGCGAGTTCCCCAACAATAATGCAATATGATCTCCTTGTTTTACCCCTAATTTTTCTAAACCGGATGCAAATTTAGTAATTGCACCATCTAATTCAGCATAAGTACATGTTTGGTTCATAAAATAATAGGCTGGTTTAGCAGCAAAGTTCTTCGCTGATTCTTCAAACTTTGATAAAAGATTCATATTTCTCCCCCTTAGTTGAATGAATATTCATTCACAAAATAGTAGCAATTTTCTAAACATATTATATTAAAAGAAAAGAACCTATTCAAGTATAATACTTGGAAATTCAGATAAAAAAATGGCACAGCATTTGAAAACACTGTGCCCCGCATCTTAATATAATAAGTTTAAAAAATCTTCCTTTGCAATATTTCCAAAGTAATGGGTTGTATCGATGTTTGCAAGTGCCTTTTCGATTTCACTTTTTTCATAACGCGTCCTCGTTAACTTCTCCTCAATTTCACTTACATCACCCACACCAAAAAAGTCGCCATAGATTTTACAATTTTCAATGATCCCTTTATTGACCTCTAGACGAACATCAATACTGCCTACAGGAAAGCGGTGAGAATGCTGTAAATTGAACTTAGGCGATCTTCCATAATTCCAGTCCCAGTTTTGGTAGCGTTCTTTTGAAAGTTGGTGAATTTTTTCCCAATCCTCTTCCGTAAGAATATATTCTGGAATTTCTTCTTGCCCCTCAAAAATATTCTTTAACAGTAAGGATCTGAATTCACCAATTTCCATCTTCTCCTCAAGAAATTCAGAAATATTAGCAACTCGGCTTCGGACTGATTTAATTCCTTTGGACTCAATTTTATCTTTTTTAACTTTTAACGCTGAGACGACATTTTCTATTTCTGAATTTAGCATTAACGTCCCATGGCTAAACATTCTACCCTTGGTTGAAAATTGGGCATTTCCAGAAATCTTTCTGCCTCCAACCTCGATGTCATTTCTGCCGCTTAATTCTGCGTTTACCCCTAATTTTTTTAATGCAGTCACAACCGGTTCAGTAAATTTACGGAAGTTATGAAAACTTTCCCCGTCATCCTTAGTGATAAAACTAAAGTTTAAATTACCAAGATCATGATAGACCGCACCGCCGCCTGACAGCCTGCGGACAACTTTAATGCCGTTACCTTCCACATACTCTGTATTAATTTCTTCTATTGTATTTTGGTTCTTACCAATAATGATCGATGGTTCATTTATGTAAAATAATAAATACGTTTCATTAATATCAAGATTTTTCAGAGAGTACTCCTCAATTGCCAAATTTATCTGTGGATCAGTGATTCCTTTATTATCAATAAATAACATAGTTGACGGCCCCTTCTTATATTGAAATAGACTGAAACTCTTCTGCAAGCCTAATTATACCAGTAAACTCACTTGATGCTTCAGTAATTAACTGAGGTAATGACCCATAGTGAGGCAAATGTGTTAGAATTAATTGCTTCACTTCTGCTTTTTGTGCAAACCTTCCAGCGTCAAAACTGTTCATGTGTCCAGCTGATTTTCCATTTTGATGTCCATAAAAGTTACATTCACAAAGCAGTAAATCAGCATTTCGACTGAATTCAATAAACTCCTCTTTATACGAACTATCACCAGTATAAATAATTGCTTTTCCATCTGCTTCTATTCTCATCGCATAGCACGGGGCCGGGTGATCTGTTCTAAGAAAAGAAACATGAAATGGACCGATGGTGAGAACCCCACTAGGATAATAGGCAACTCCTTTTGTTATATCTTTATAGGTTAATTTGCTAAATTCATATTGATCCAAATCATGACCATATAGAGGCAATGTTCGGGTCTTCTTTCCTAAAAAGCCTTGGATTAATCTTGCATGCTGTAAGACGCCAATATCTGCGACGTGGTCAGGATGATAATGTGAAAGGATTACTGCATCTAGTTCCTCAGGCTGGGTAATATTTTGTAACTTTGAAAGTACCCCGCTTCCACAATCAATTAATAATTGAAACCCATCATGTTCAAGGAGATAACCAGAACTAGCTTCATTCAGCTTTGGATATCCACCCCAATAACCAATAACCGTAAGTTTCAAAATAACGCCTCCACTTCATAGTGTAAGTTCCTACAATGCTAAAAAACCATATCACTTCATTATAAAACAAAAACCAGCCGAAAATAAATGTCACCACTTGATATAATAGCCTAAAATCTTTGAACCGAATGCAAGCAGAAAAAAGAAGCTGCCAGCAATGTACAGCTTCGGTTTAGGAATTTTCTTTTTTTAAATAATTTAATACATTTTGGACGGCTGCCTCACCTTGATCAATGCAATCTGGGAGTCCAACACCGCCATATGAAGCACCTGCTAAAAATACCCCAGGCAGTTCAGCATTCATATGCGCTAAGATGTCCGTTAAACGCTGTTTATGGCCAACGGTATATTGAGGCATTGAATTTTGCCAACGTGAGATAATTGAAAAGTCAGGATTCATTGTGATATCCATGGTCTTTTTCAAATCATCCAAGACAATCTTGATAATTCGATCATCAGAGAGGTCAACGATGGTTTCCTCTCCTGCTCGTCCCACATAACAACGTAAAAGTACTTTACCTTTTGGTGTTGAATGTGCCCACTTTTTGTGTGTCCAAGTACAAGCAGTAATTGAATAATCACTGTTTCTAGAAACGACGAACCCAGTTCCATCAATATCATTTTTCACAGCCTCTTCAGGAAAAGCTAAAGCCACAGTGGCTACTGATGTCGAAGGGACTGCTTTAAATGGATCAAAAAAGTGATAATCCGCAAACATCGACTGAGTTATCTTATGAGGAGTCGCTGCTATAATGCTATCTGCCACTAATATTTCTCCATTATTGAGATTTACATCATATTTATTGCCGTGCTTAGTAATTTTATCAACTCGATGACCTTTTAAGATGGTTTTGGGATCTATTTTTGCTTCTATGGCTTCAGCGAACGATTGTAATCCTGTTTTAAAGGTTAAGAAGGCACCTTTTGCTTTTTCCTTATTAACAGGCGTTTTCGGTTGGGAAGGAGTAGATTTTTTCATTCCAATGATCAGGCTTCTGTATTTCTGTTCTACTTCATAAAACTGTGGGAAAGTAGACATGAGGCTTAATTGATCAATATCCCCCGCATAAATTCCAGACAATAACGGTTCAATTAAGTTTTCAACAACTTCATCTCCAAGTCTTCTCCTGAAGAATTCACCTAAGGATTGGTCTTTTCCACTTTCAGACCTTGGTAGAATGAAATCCGCTGCTGCTCTTAATTTACCGGGAATGGAAAAAAGACCAGTTGTGAGAAAAGGTCCAACTTCGGTTGGGATTCCCATAATCGAACCACCGGGCATAGAATGAAGTTTCTCATTAACTAAAACGTATGATTTACCTGTGGAATTATGGACTAATTGATCTTCCATTCCTACTTCCTTTGCAAGCCTGCTTATACTCAATTTCCGGGCTAGAAACGAATCCGGCCCTCTCTCAATTGTAAAGCCATCCCTGATAACAGTTTGCATTTTGCCGCCGAGACGATGGGATGCTTCGATTAGTTTTAACTCAAAAGGGAGATTCTCTTCCTGAATCGCTTTTTGAAGATAGAAAGCTGAGGTAAGCCCAGCAATCCCTCCCCCAATGATAATGATTTTTTGTTTTTCTTCCGTCACGGTGGTCACCTTCCTTCAACGCATATTATAAAGCTTATATTGCAGTCATTTTAAGGACGACGGTCGATAATGCATCAATAAATTCTTCTTTAGCATTAGGCATTTCCGGACGATAATAACTAACACCTAATTCTTCCGTCACTTTTCTACATTCAAAATCATTATCATACAGCACTTCAAGGTGTTCACATACAAACCCTACTGGTGCATATACAAATGCTTTATAATGATGGTCATTGTATAAATCCCTAGTTAAATCCTGAACATCTGGACCAAGCCATGGTTCTGGAGTTTGCCCAGCACTTTGCCATCCTACCACATAATTTTTTATTCCTGCCTGTTTTGCAATGAGGTCTGCAGTTTCTTGAAGTTGGCTTGGGTAAGGATCGCCGAACTGGAGAATCTTTTCAGGCAGACTATGTGCGGAAACAATCAGAACAGATTGATCCTTCTCATCTTGAGGCATTCCTGCAAATACTTCCTTTACCTTATCAACCCAATAATCAATAAACTTTGGTTCTTGATACCAACTGTCTATGGCTCTAATTTTTAGTTTACCGCCTAATTTTTCTGCTTCTTCTATGGCTCTTCCATTATAGGATTTTATGCTGAAAGTTGAATAATGAGGAGCAAGAACGATACTAATAGCTTCATCGATTCCGTCATTATGCATTTGTTTCACTGCATCTTCAATAAAGGGGGTAATGTGTTTTAAACCAAGATACATTTTGAATTCTATGTCCTGTTGAACACTATTTAAATGTTCCTCGAGCTTTTCTGCTTGCAGAAGGGTAATCTTAGCTAATGGGGAAATCCCTCCAATGGCCTCATACCGGCTTCGAAGTTCTTCGATCATTTCTGGAGTGGGCTTCCGGCCATGTCGAATGTGGGTATAGTATCCCTCTAAATCATCTAATGTATATGGGGTACCATAAGCCATTACCAGCAAACCCATTTTCTTTTTTGTCATGTTCGCACCTCGTTTATTAAATCTGTTCGCGCTTTCCCCATTCAAAATGTTTGGGATGGGCCACTAAATGCTGGAAGCTCTTAATGACCCCATATAAAGCTGCCCATCTTATTGTGCCAAAAAATTGGACTCCTTACCAATTTTAAAACTTATGATGGGAATTTACCGACTTAATTTGGATGCTGAATACTCATGGACAAATGAAGTTAATTTCTTTAAGGTTTCTGGATTTACAGAAGGGAATACACCATGGCCTAAATTAAAGATATAGCCATCCCGTGCCATTCCTTGGTCTAAAATAGCTTTTGCTCTTTCTTCAATTACTTCCCATGGGGCTAACAATATAGCTGGATCAAGGTTACCTTGAACCGTTTTATCAATACCCATTTCCCGTGCTTGGTGAATTGGTAAACGCCAATCTAACCCAACCACATTAAGCGGAAGGTCATTCCATTCTAATGCAAGATGACTCGCACCCACACCGAACATAATTAACGGAACATTTTCCTCTTTTAATGAAGAAAAGATACGGTTCATGATAGGCTTAATGAAGTAACGATAATCCTCCACATTTAACGCTCCGACCCATGAATCAAAAATCTGGATTGCCCTTGCACCGGCTTTAATTTGCGACTTTACGTATGTAATAATCATATCGCCAAGTTTGTCCATTAATGCAAACCAGGCCTTTGGATCCGTGTACATAAAAGCTTTAGTCTTATTATAGTTTTTAGAAGGACCGCCTTCGATCATATAACTTGCAAGTGTAAAAGGTGCACCCGAAAAACCTATTAATGGCACAGATAACTGCTCCTGAGTTAATAATTTAATGGTGTCTAACACGTAAGGAACGTCTTCTTCTGGATTAATTTCACCTAGTTTTTCCACATCTGCTAAAGAACGAATGGGATTGTCTATTACGGGCCCAATTCCTCCCTTTATTTCTACTTCCATTCCAATCGCAGGAAGAGGTGTCATGATATCTTTATATAAAATCGCTGCATCAACGTTATATTGCTCAACAGGCAAGCGAGTTACATACGCACATAACTCAGGCTGGTGGGTTATTTCAAAAAGAGAGTACTTTTCTTTAATTGCTCTATACTCTGGCTGTGATCTCCCTGCTTGTCGCATATACCAAACAGGTACATGATCTGTTTTCTCGCCTCTTGCTGCTTTTAAAAATGTTTCATTCATTGGTCTTGTCATTACTATAGTCCACCTTTCAAAGACGTGTCTGTTGTCCATTTTAATATATATAGCATGAATTTAAAACTTACTGATTCTTTCTAAACTGTATTTACTATAACTATTTATCCTATTTGTGTATAGCTAACGATATTAACTGTCAAAAAAAAGTCGTTTTTGCGTTTTAAAAATTGTTAAATTCGGCAGGCCGCTTACAATATTTTTTCACTTTTTCCTCTCACCACTTAGGGCAATTTTCATATTCTGTATTACATCCAACAGGGCTATAGCCCCCTGGGTGATTGAAAGGAGGGAATGATATGATTGTCGAGCTTACTGCTCTTCATTGGATCTATGTGACGTTTATTGTCCTTATTATTGGATTTATGGTCATGAGAAGGGACACATCGATTGTATGTATTGTCGGTATTTTCCTAATTGCTATTACAGCAACAGGTTCGTTAAGTCATTCAATTAGCAGTATTTTCAACAGTTTCAGTTATGCCATTACGGAATTATTATCTACTATTCTTGTTATTTCCATTATTGTTGCGATGAGCAATACATTAACGGTAACAGGAATAAATGATGTGATGATTTCTCCTTTTCGAAAGCTAATACGAAACCCAACTCTCGCGTATTGGACTATTGGGATTCTAATGATGGTAATCTCCTGGTTTTTCTGGCCTTCTCCTGCTGTTGCGTTATTAGGGGCTGTTCTTCTCCCTGTTGCGATTCGTGCCGGACTTCCTGCTCTTGGTGTTGCCATGGCAATGAACTTGTTTGGTCATGGAATCGCTTTATCCGGTGACTTCGTCATTCAAGCTGCTCCCAAGCTAACCTCCGATGCAGCTGGTATTCCCATTCAAGATGTCATTAATGCCAGTATTCCTTTAGTGTTTATCATGGGGCTAGTTACAACCGTTGCTGCCTTCTACTTCTTGAGAAGAGATATGAAGCGCGGTGTACTAACTACAACCTCCGTCAGCGAGGGCCATCCAGCTGAAGGAACCACCACCGATCAACCTACGCTTTTATTAATTGGGCAAAAACGTTTCTTTGCTTTTTTAGTACCGCTATTATTTGCAGCGGACGTTGCCGCTATGTCAGTCCTTGATTTAGCTGGTGGAGATGCAACCGCTTTAATCGGTGGTACCTCCATATTAATTCTCCTGTTAATTGCATTAACCAGCCATAAAAATAAGGGCTTAGAGAAAACAACCCAGTATTTAATTGAAGGATTCCAATTTGGTTTTAAGGTGTTTGGACCTGTTATCCCAATTGCTGCATTCTTCTACTTGGGTGATGCCGGATTTGGGAAAATTATTGGCGACTTTTTACCTAAAGCATCGCAAGGAATTGTTAATGACTTAGGTGTGTCCCTTGCAAGTATCGTACCGTTAAGTAAAGAAGTTGGGGCAATTACCCTGACTACAGTTGGGGCCATCACTGGATTAGATGGTTCAGGCTTTTCTGGAATTTCTCTTGCAGGGTCGGTAGCAAGCCTTTTTGCAGTTGCCATCGGCAAAGGTGCAGCCACATTGACAGCCCTTGGGCAAATTGCTGCAATATGGGTAGGCGGAGGTACGCTCGTACCTTGGGCGTTAATACCAGCTGCAGCCATCTGTAATGTGGACCCTTTTGAACTAGCAAGACGAAACCTTCTGCCAGTTGTGATCGGTCTTGTTGTTACAACGATTGTTGCGATGTTCCTCATTTAATCCAAGCAAAGAGGCTGATCTCTGACCAGCCTCTTTGCTTAGTTTATTCGTTTCTTAAAATAGTTGTATAATAGAATCGAAATAACTACCCAGAGATAACCAAATGCATAGCCGCCCAGTACGTCCGTAGGATAATGAACTTGTAAAATAATTCGGCTTGCACCAATCAATAAAAGTAAGATGGCAGTAATAACGGCAATAATAATTTTTCCCGCTCTAGATTTTACACCTTCCATGATAAGATAGGCAATCATAAAATAAACAATCATCCCCACCATGGCATGGCCGCTCGGGAAGCTATAACTTTTCACATTAACAAGGTGCTCAAGGTCTGGCCTAGGTCGCTCAAAAAGATCTTTTATTAATTTACTTATTTCATTTCCGATGGCAACCGACAAAGCCAAGACAGCGGCACCTACATAGTTCCTCTTTCTTAATAACAGCCAGACAAGCGCAAGTAAAGCTACAACCCCAATCCCTTTTTTATCTCCCATTTCTGTTACTCGGATAAAAAATGGAATGACTGACTCAGGTACATGTGAAAATAGCCCTGCAACCTTTTCATCTATCCAAAAGTGGCTGCTCATTGCGACCTTTATGGATATAAACACTGCGCATAAAACAGCAAAAATAATAAATAGATAGGAAAAACTTCTTTTGTTCTTTCGTTCCATCCTCCAAACCCTTTCTTCTTTCTCAGCTAATAAAAATTCTAGTAAAAGTATAATTAAAAAGAATATAAAAATCTACTTTATAATATAAAAGTGTTAAAATAGTTTGAAAATACTTTCTTCATTTCTGAAATGTTTGGGGGATTAGATATGTTAAACAAACTGTTTACTGCACTTGAAAGTTCCTATGACGAAATGGTTGCTATCCGCCGTTATTTGCATCAGCATCCGGAATTATCTTTTCAAGAATATAATACGGCAAATTACATTCAATCATTTTATGAAAAACTCCAAATTGAAGTCAAGGGTAATGTTGGCGGAAATGGTGTGGTTGCGAAGGTTCATGGGAAAAAACCAGGTAAAACCGTGGCATTACGGGCAGATTTTGATGCTCTTCCTATTCAGGACGAGAAGGATGTTCCCTATAAATCATTAGTACCAGGGGTAATGCACGCTTGTGGCCATGATGGACATACAGCGACACTCCTAGTCCTCGCAAAAACATTAAATGACTTTAAAGAGGAATTAGAAGGCACTTATGTCTTTATCCATCAACATGCAGAGGAGTACGCCCCTGGTGGTGCAATTTCAATGATTGAGGATGGCTGCTTAGAGGGTGTTGATGTGATTTTTGGGACTCATTTATGGGCAAGTGAACCTACCGGAACTATACAATATCGAACCGGGCCGATCATGGCGGCAGCTGACCGATTTGAAATCGATATTCAAGGTAAAGGCGGGCACGGTGCGCAGCCACATAAAACCCAGGACGCCATCGTTATAGCATCCCAGCTTGTTTTAAATCTACAGCAGATTGTCAGTCGAAGGGTGAATCCGATTGATTCTGCTGTTGTCACTGTCGGCTCTTTCACAGCTCAAAATGCATTTAACATTATCGCAGACAAAGCCCAACTTATTGGCACTGTTCGTACCTTCAATGATGACGTCCGCCAATTTATAGAAGATGAAATGGACAGAATTATTTCAGGCACATGTGCTATGACGGGAAGTTCTTATCATTTTAGTTATGAGCGGGGCTATCCAGCAGTAGTCAATCATGCAAATGAAACAGCATTTTTGGCATCCTGTGCAGAACAAGTAGCTGAAGTAATAAACATTGAAGAAACTGAGCCGCAAATGGGCGGAGAAGATTTCGCTTATTATTTGCAATACGTGCCTGGTACGTTCTTCTTTACTGGTGCGAAACCTACTAGTTCCGAGATTGGCTACCCGCATCACCATCCTAAATTTGATATTGATGAAAAGGCAATGTTAATTGCCGCGAAAACACTAGGTGTCGCAGCAATTACCGTCCATAGAAATGAATAAGAAAATCCCCTGGCCTCAAATTGGGTCAGGGGATTTTTGCAGTAATCTTAATCGATAGGCGTTCATGGCTGTTTCTCCTAGATGCTTGAGGAGATTGTTATTGGCATATGCACCAACAAACGCACCAATTCCCGGTACAAGCTGGAGCATTTTTGCAAGGTCAATATAGTCCCGGTACTCCTGCTGGAATTTACGCCAATCCATTTCCACGAGTGTCTCTTTGCGTTTTTCCCAATTTTCAATTTCAACTAATGTATTCTTACGAATATCTTCACTGGAAAACGCCAGTTGAAAAACATGAAGGATAAATAGTCTCTCGGCATACTCCTTTGTATTAAAACCATAGATGGAAGCTGCTTCAAATAGAAATTTCATCTTTATCGAAAGGAGAAGAGGAAAGTCAGCCAGTCCAAGCAGAATTCCACCTGCCCCTGTACCTGCTCCTTCAATCATCGCTGTCTTCTGAAAAGCAGCAATCTTTTTAACGGCCAATTCATCTCTTTCTGCTAAACTTAACCCTCGTGCCTGGTCCTTATTCGTTGTCATTTGCGATCCAAATAAAGTAGCCTGAACCATGGCTTTGATACTTTCTGTCATTACCTCATGAACTTTATCAGGGATTAATTCATTAATTTTCCCTTGAGCTTTTTTTGATATTCGGTTCATCATCCCCGAACGTCTAGTTAATTTTCGCTTCCACTCTTCGATCTCCTCAAACACCTTTAACTCATACTCGTTCATATGCCACCCCTCCACTATAATTTTATGCATATATACGAGATTTCCGCCCAATAGTTTCAGGAAAAATCCCCTTCCATGATAAAAGGGGATTTTGGAGATTACGCTTTTATTCGATTTTTCGCGTAAAAATAAACAAAAATAAAGGTAAATACAAGGCCAGCAAGTAAATTCAAGCCCGAAATCATTAACTCACCTTTTACTAAAATAAGCAAAGTATAGATGCTCGTTTGGATAGTTAAGATGGTCATTAATAATTTGGAAAAGGCTGCTGTTTTAAATCTTCTTTCCACTGGATATAAATCCACCCATAGTTTGTTTTGATGATGGTTCCAAAGCGGCAGCAGTTGAAAACCTGTTAAATATAAGAATAAAATTCCGAGCAAAATTTGGCCCATGCCAAAAGAAATAAAATAAATCGCTAGTGCGCCAATGATAGTTAAGCGCATAAAGAGTCCAAGATAATCGGATGAACGTAAGAAGGCTCTCGAAAACAAATAAAGATATGTATTTTCTCGTGAGAATGAAATTCTGTTAAGGAATAAATCCAGCCATTTTCTTCTTTTGACAGTATCCCTTAATTTAGGCACATCGGTAAACATGTTAGCAAGTCTGTAAAATGAAGACATTCTTTTCTCTTCTTGGATAATTAGTCTATCCCATTTAAGCCCCATGTTCTTTGTCTGAACAAAAAAAGTGCGATAATATAGTGCACAAACCACCACAATGGCTAACAACATAAACAAGCTCGCCTGTTTAAATAACAAAAAAGTAAAAGTAGCATTAATAAAATAGCGAACAATCAGGTCCCACCTATGGACTGCTGACTGGACAAAATAATCAATCCGCCAGCCTGCTGCTAAATTCCATGCTTTTATAAAGAGAAGAATCACAAAAAAAGGCAGAAATGATCGAAAACCATGATTGCTAATATGTGCATACATTGGCATTAGTACAGCTAAAACCATGAGCAGTAGGTATCCCTGAAAAACAAGGCTGGCAATCCCAGAACGAAGGAAATACCCTTTTAATTTATCCTCAAGAGGTAGGATAAATACCTGATCTGCTTCAAGTAGAAAATTGTAAACTGGGCTGTAAGTAAGCAAAAATCCAATAACAACTGCAATCACGATTTCAACAGGAAAGCCAGCAGGCAGATTTTCAATCCACCGTTGGTAATAAAATGAAGCTGTCCCAATTAAGAACAATAAGACAACAACAAGATGTCCATTAAAAATATAGCGCAAATACCTTCCTAAATCCTTAACACGACTGCTTGCACGTTCCTTCCAAAGCTTTTTATCATCAAACATAATTTTCTTCCTTTGTTAATTGAATATACAAATCATCTAAAGAAGCAGCAGGCATTGAGAACTGCTCCCTCAACTCTTCTAATGTCCCCTTTGCTCGAATTTGCCCCTCATGCAAGATCACAAATCGATCACAATATTTTTCAGCTGTCGCAAGTATATGAGTAGACATTAAGATGCCTGCTCCGCTATCTTTCATCTTTTTCATTAAATCAAGCAAGGATTGAATCCCTAGTGGATCCAGTCCAACAAAAGGTTCATCCACTATGTATAAGGATGGCTGAATTAAAAAGGCACACATTATCATTACTTTTTGTTTCATACCTTTAGAAAAATGGGCAGGAAACCACTTTAAACGCTTTTCCATTCGAAATTCTCTCAGTAATGGATTAACACGCTCTTTATAGGTGGTTTCATCAAGGCCGTAAGCCATCGCTGTAAGTCTTAAATGCTCCTCAAGTGTCAATTCTTCATATAAAACCGGGGTTTCGGGAACAAACGTAAACAATTTTCGATAGGCTTCTTTATTTTCAGTAAAGGTTTGTCCTTTTATTTTAACTGCTCCTTTGTGCGGTTCCATTAATCCAATAATATGTTTTATGGTTGTACTTTTGCCTGCACCATTTAGTCCGATCAGACCGACCAGTTCTTTTTCATTTACTTCAAAAGAAATATCTTTTAAAACAGGGTTTCTGGTATAGCCTCCAACAAGATTTTCAATTGTTAATAAAGACATTTGCAACGTCCTTCCTAAGCAGGATTATCTCTTTATTTTAACAAAATGTTGTTGATAAAAATAGTTTTCAAATTTTTTATCATTTTTTTGTATATTACTTTTCACATTGGTTATCAT
>NZ_JBALSN010000087.1:0-4363 GCF_036966985.1 Neobacillus drentensis
GTCTATGTGAAGATTTAATAAACTAAGACGATCCATTTCTTCCATCATATTGGTTTACTTCCTTTGAGATATTTTTTGGAGACCTCAATTTTCACCTGACTAATCGTAAAAATGAAATAAGTCTCTCACTCTTCGGATGGATCAAGACTTCCTTGGGGTCACCTTGTTCCTCGATAACTCCGTCGGCCATAAAGATGACCCTGTCAGCCACCTCTTTTGCAAAGCCCATTTCATGAGTGACGACGACCATGGTCATGCCTTCAAAAGCTAATTGCTTCATTACTTGCAAGACTTCCCCAACCAATTCCGGGTCTAATGCGGATGTAGGCTCATCAAAAAGCATAATCTTCGGATTCATCGCTAGTGCTCTTGCAATAGCTACACGTTGCTGCTGCCCTCCTGATAGCTTTTTTGGATATACATCCTTTTTATCCTTCAAGCCTACTTTTTCCAAAAGCTTGATCGCTTCCATCTCTGCTTCAGCTTTACCCTTATTCAATACTTGAATGGGACTAACCGTTACGTTTTCTAATACGGTCATATGTGGAAATAAATTAAATTGCTGAAACACCATCCCTACTTCCTGACGAACTTTACTAATATTTTTCACAGAATTGTCCAATTTGATATTGTCGACGATGACATTTCCGCTGGTTACCGTTTCGAGTCGATTGATACAGCGGAGTAAGGTGCTTTTCCCAGAACCGCTTGCACCAATTAATGCAACGACCTCGCCTTTATAGATTTGAAGGTCAATCCCTTTTAGTACCTCTAATTGATCAAAGCTCTTATGGAGATTTTCAATACGAATAATGGGAGATAATGGGCTCGCCATTTCTATGTTCCTAGCTTCCACTTCATTTCCTCCTAGCGTTCACTTATGGACATTCGTTGTTCAATCTTGTTCAAAATAAACGTAAAAATGGTTGTCATCACTAGATAGAAACCAGCCGCGACAATATAAAATTCAATAAACGCATAATTCGTAGCCGCAAATCTCTGTGAAACCATCATTAATTCGGATACAGTTACAAGTGAAGCCAACGATGAATCCTTCAGCATCATGACAGCTTGGTTTCCAAGGGAAGGTACACTGACTCGAAGAGCCTGTGGCAGGATGATTTTTTTCATGATGGCAGGGTATTTCATCCCTAATGATTCTGCAGCCTCCATTTGTCCAATTGGAACGGACATAATGCCGCCACGGTATATTTCAGCAATGTAGGCAGCTGCATTCAACCCTAATGCAATGACAGAAGAAATAAATGGGGTTAGCTCAATTCCTATTTGCGGTAATCCGAAATAAACAAGAAACAATTGAACTAGCATGGGCGTCCCACGAATGATCCAAATATAGAATTGAGCTACATAGGACAAAATCTTTATTTTAGAAATCCTCATTAATGCAATGAGAAGACCAAAAACCATTCCTAATATTATGGATACTAGCGACAGTTGAATCGTAACAACTGCCGCCTTTACCAAGAACGGTATAAACTCGCCAACTAAACTAAAATTAAGCATCCTATCTCTCCTTAGCGAATATCTTCACCGAACCATTTCTTACTAATTTCTTCGTATGTTCCATCTTCCATCATATCCTTAAGATGTTTATTGATTTCAGCTTTTAATGCTTCTTCATGCTTGTTTAATGTGATTCCAGCGGCATCCCTGTACAGCATGTCACCAACAGCCTTAACCTTAAATCCTTTTTCTTTAATCATTCTAGAACCAACTGCTTTATCTGTAATGACTCCTACCACACGTTTATTCGCCAAATCTTGAAAGGTTAAAAGATCGCTTTTATAATTCACAATCGTCGCCCCAAGCTCAGTGGCTTTCTTTTCAAATGTCGTACCAATGGCTACACCGATTTTTTTACCGTTAATATCTTTTTTAGGATCTTTAATTTCTGAATAATCCTCATTTACAAATAATTGGGCACCGGTATGATAGTATGGATCCGTGAAGTCTACTTTTTGTTTCCGTTCTTCTGTGATTGCCATACTCGAAATAATAATGTCGTATTTCTTTGATTGTAATCCCCCGATAATGGTGTCCCAAGGAGTCGCTACATAATTAGGCTTAACTCCCATTCTTTTTGTAATTTCATTCGCAATATCGACATCAAATCCTATTAACTTATTACTCTTATCAAAATAGTTAAATGGAGGATACGCACCCTCGATTCCAATTTCAAGCACGCCATTTTTCTTAATAGCCGCCAGGCTGCCTGAATCTTCGTTCGCATCCTTTCCTCCAGTACTTGTGCTTTTCTCACTACTTCCACATGCAGCTAGCATAAAAATTAAACATAAGGTCATTACGAGTAAAATAGGGTTCTTCACATTAGTCCCTCCTAAAGTTATAACGGAATAGGAATAGTAATTCTAAAACTACAAAACTATTTCATTTTCCCCTCGAATTCAGACGGAATTTCATCTTGTAATACCTTGTCCTTAAGATAAAATTCATCTCCCGCTTACGATTGAAAAACGGGAGATGGCTTTGCCAATTATTTCGAAAAATCAAAGTAGTTTCGCTTCAATAAGCGTGGAGCGGCCATAAGGGTTTCATAGGTCATACTTTTCTCGAGCTTTGTGCAATCTATTAAAAATAGCTGATCCTCAATTGCTTTCACCGTATGATCGGTTTGATAGGTCATTCCGCATTCCAAGCAATGAATGGTCGGTGTGTCCTGAATTTGAATTGCTTTTGTTCCATCTGGAAGTTCCCAATACACTGTGTTGCTCGTTTCACGTGCTGTGTCAGATTCGCACCATTGACAAATCAAAATTATTCCTCCTTTGCTCCCACTGTTTCATATTTCTTCATTTGTGATTGGAATTTTTTCTCTTTTAACTCGTCACGTTTTTCACGTTTATCTTTTAATGAACTATGCTCAGTGTTTTCGTTATACGTCTTGCGGCGGTCTAACCGTTTTAATCCTTCAGGTGTAAGGTTAAATTTCGTATCATCAATAATCGATAGGACTCCATTACTTTCAAACTTTTCGAACACTTCAGGATATACCTTTTTGTAGTAATCCTCTGCACTGCCTGACTGATAGTTTGTTGGTTCTGGATAAGATGTAATGACACCTTCAAAGTTACGTAATACCACTTTATTAGCACTTTGAGAAATGATATAGTTCGGCTGCAATGGAATTTTGCCTCCTCCACCCGGGGCATCAACAATAAATGTCGGAACGGCATAACCCGATGTATGGCCGCGAAGTCCTTCCATAATTTCCAATCCTTTGCTGATTGGTGCACGGAAATGGCCAATCCCTTCTGATAAATCACATTGGTAAATATAATATGGACGAACACGAATTTTAACAAGGTCATGCATAAGCTGTTTCATGATCGGTACACTGTCGTTAATGCCTGCTAAAATAACCGCCTGGTTACCAACAGGTACACCAACATTTGCAAGCATTTCACATGCACGCTTCGATTCTTCCGTAATTTCAATAGATGTATTGAAATGTGTATTCAACCAAACTGGATGATACTTTTTCAAGATATTACAAAGATTTTCAGTAATACGCTGCGGGAATACGACAGGTGCTCTTGTACCGATACGAATAATTTCTACATGCGGAATCTCACGTAAATTCTTTAAAATATATTCTAAAATATTGTCATTAATAAGGAGCCCGTCTCCTCCGGAAATTAACACATCTCGGATTTGTGGGTTAGATGCGATATAATTAATTGCTGTGTCTAACTGTTTCTTTGGTACGCCCATTCCGATTTGTCCGGAGAAGCGTCTTCTTGTACAGTAACGGCAGTACATAGAGCATTGGTTTGTAACTAAAAACAACACACGATCTGGATAACGATGGGTTAACCCAGGTACTGGTGAATCTTCATCTTCGTGAAGGGGATCTTCTAAGTCATATCTTGTTTTATGCAATTCCGCAGAAATCGGAACAGACTGCATTCGAACCGGACATCTTGAATCATCAGGATCCATAAGCGATGCATAATATGGCGTGATGTTTAATGGGATTGTTTTTGTTGAGATTAAAACCCCTTCCTCTTCTTCTGGTGTTAAGTTAACTACTTTCTTTAAGTCTTCTAAATTTTTGATAGTATTCGTCAGCTGCCAAACCCAATCGTTCCATTGCTCATCCGTTACATCCTTCCAAAGCTCGATTTCTTTCCAATGTCTTTTCGGTTTGAATAAAGTGTTTCTCATGATTAAACTCCCCCTAAATTGGTTGATTTTTTATGACCCTTTAATGAAATCTCTGTTTATTAAGAAATGGAGTATTCCATATAGTAGCGATTTTCCCCTTCACCAAATTCATCGAATCTAGTCTCTTGAATGACAAACCCTAATTTTTCATATAACT
>NZ_JBALSN010000087.1:4489-13977 GCF_036966985.1 Neobacillus drentensis
GCTGCCGGTATTGAATGAGTTTCCCGTAGCGCGTCAGCGGGACAAGGGCTTGTTCATCTACTGCTCCTAATCCCGGAAACGCATCTCGCTCAAGCTCCATCATCATATTTAGCTGTTCTGGATTCAATGAAGTTGGTACTTCGACATAATAGGTTTTGTTTAATGTGTCCATTTTTCTGTCCCCCTCCGTTCTCCTTCATATTGGATATCATCGAGCGGCCAAATTGGCTTAGGAATGTAACGATACGTAAAAGTTGTTAAACGATTGGATGCAACACCAGGTGCATCCACATAAATGATACGGCCAACAATCGGCTCAAACGCTGCCCGAAAATGATTTTTAGCCTTTAGCCCCAGAATTCTCTTTGTGGCTGGCTCAAGACCAATATGACGAAACATTTCTGGATCATTCGCTGACATCGGTCTTCCAATGAGGAGGATATCCATCTTGCCAACGCGAATGTGTGCCGCGCCCTTTAAATCGACTCTTAAATGCTGGTTGAACGGTCCAGAATTGTGAAATACACCGTCTGATAAAGCCACTACCGTTGCTTCGACCTGTACGGACTCCCCAAATTCAGGCGATACTTTCCCTCCAAGGGACAGCATTACCTTATTTCCGGCTCCCTTCTTGCGGCAAGCCTCAATGGATTCTGGATCGTAAAGTCCTCCAAACAGTGTGTCGGGAATGTTCATCTTCACCATCTCCCGAAGCAGCTCTGTTGTATCCCCGCTCCCGCAGCTTAGAGGATTATCCGAGATGTCCGCCAGCACGACCGGTTTGTCGTCTTCAATCGACATGGCCAAAGTGAGCCCTTCTTTTACACCGGGCAAATCCATGATAAATTCTTCTCTTACGCTCCAGAACAAGGAAGCCATCTTTTGGGCGGTCTCTTTTCCTTTTTGCGGATCGAGCGAAACAACAAGTACACTTGCACCGACCATGGGAATATCCGAGTAAGGAAAGCCACCAAATACGGACACATGATAAATACCTGCTTCCTCTTCGGCTTGTTTCGCCCACTCTATCATTTTGTGCATCGGCCCTTCTGCCGTTCTCATATTGATAGAGGGAGGCATCATCGGCAACTTTTCAAAAGAAGCGTAGTAAGTCACACCTTCCTTTAATTGATTTAACAAAGCGATTGCCGCATGAACACCTTGTTCGTACATATCAATATGCGGATATGTTTTAAATCCAAAATGAAGTGGTGTGTAATCAATCATTTTTTCACTTAAATTAGCGTGCATGTCCAGGGTCGTTGCGATCGGAACATTCGAACCGATAAGCCCTCGAATTTTCCCCAGTAAATGCTCTTCCGGATCATGGAGGTGCTCGACGACCATCGCCCCATGCAGTGCAAGCAATAATCCATCCAGCCTTCCCGCCTGCTGGATGGACTCCAGCATTTGTTTTTCGATGATGGAGTACGCTTCTGTTGATACTACGCCCGATGGGACCGCTGCCGCACAAAGCAGCGGTACGATTTCTACATCCTCGTCCTGTTTCAATACATCCAGAAACCCACCCACTTCTGTTTTCGTTCCTGTATAGGCATCATAAATTTCATCGCCGATAAAGTAGCCTTCATTTCGAAACTGTTCGATTTCAGTTTTCATCGGGCTGAAACTGTGGGATTCATGGTAAAAGAATGCAATACCAATTCGATGTTTTCTCATGTTCTCCCACCTTATAATAGATATAGTCTTTTCATTAATAGTTCGTATAAATGGACTTCCATTCAGTCATGACATCAAATGCATGATGGGAAACTTCACGGTGACCGTTTCCGGACATCTTCATACCCCCAAATGCCACTCCCATCTCGGCATTAGACGTTCCGTTATTAATATAGACAAGTCCGCTTACTGCTTCCCTTGCAGCACGGTTTGCATAATGAAGGCTCTCTGTATAAATAGAAGTCGACAGCCCATAAATCGTCCCGTTATTTACCTCCATGGCTTCCTCATATGAATCTACTTCAATGATGGCAAGAACTGGACCAAATATTTCTTCCTGTGCAATGGTATCATTCGGTTTTACATTCTCGATGATGGTCGGTTCATAATAAAAGCCGCCCAATTCTTTGACACGCTGACCACCCGACACAGTTTTCCCACCTTCTTCAATCGCTGTTTTTACATATTTTTCGACTGTATGAAGCTGGTCTTCATTTACAAGAGGGCCCACTTGTTTCCCTTCTTCAAGTCCATTTCCTATTTTCATAGACTTTGTTAAATCTACTACTTTTTGTACGAGCAGTTCCTTTACTGGACGCTCGACGATGACTCGGCTTGCCGCTGTACAGCGTTGACCAGTTGTTGTAAACGCAGACTTTACGATTCCGTCTGCTGCCTTGTCCAAGTCTGCATCCTTCAAGACGATCACGGCATTTTTCCCGCCCAATTCCAATGAAATACGTTTTAACGTTTTACTGCTCATTTCGGCCAGCTTTTGTCCGACTTCTGTTGAGCCCGTAAACGAAATGATTTTAACATCCGAATGCTCTGCGAGTGTTTGACCGACTGTTCTTCCTGAACCGGTAATTAAGTTCACAACCCCTGCTGGCAATCCTGCTTCATCCAACACTTCCACAAAAATCTTTGCCGATAGGGCAACCTCTGAAGCCGGCTTCCATACGACGGTATTACCAGCAATCAGAGCTGAAAAGATTTTGTAGGAAGCAAGTGCAACTGGGAAGTTCCAAGGGGTAATGCACGCCGCGACTCCAAGGGGTTCACGAACCATTCTTACATTCCTGTCTGGGAAGCCGGCAGGGACCGTTTCTCCAAAGAGGCGTCGTCCCTCGCCTGCCATATATTGAGCAGTCGCGATGACCACTCCAACTTCGCCTTGAGACTCAGGCAGCACTTTGCCCATCTCCATGGTCATCACTCTAGCAAGTTCCTGTTTTCGTATTTCAAACAATTGGGCTGCTTTCGTTAAATAAGCCGCTCGTTCTGGAATAGGGGTGTTCTTCCATTTTAAATACGCTTCATTCGCTTTTGTGACTGCCTCATTCACTTGTTCCGTTGTGGCGGCCGCACATATGCCGACTAGTTCCCCCGTTGCCGGATTTATGCTTTCAAAGTAGGACTGATCGGCGGTACTTATCCATTTTCCATTTATATAAAGATCTCCCTGAAGAATATCTGTTTTAATTTGACTAGACATAAACTTGACCTCCTTTTTGGTGGTATTTCGAGGAAACGAGAATTAATTTCCTGAAATGGTTTCGGTTATCACATCTTCTAAAATCGATAATCCTCTATCAAGCACATCTTCTTGAATATTAAGAGGCAGCATTAATCGGATGGTTTGTCCGCTTACACCGCAGTTCATAATGAGCAAGCCATTTTCCAGAGCTTTTGATTTAACTTTCGGTACAAATAAAGGAGCAGACTCGGAATCGAATTCAATACCAATCATCATGCCGACTCCTCGGACTTCAACTATGCCCGGTAAATGTCCGACCGAGTTATGAAGTCGGCCGACAATCTCGGCACCGAGTTTGGCACTGCGTTCTACCAACTTCTCTTCTTCAATAACCTCAATGTTTGCCAATGCCGCAGCACAAGAAATTGGATTTCCGCCAAATGTCGAACCATGACCGGCTGTCGGCCATTTTTCATGAAGCTCACGACTTGCGACAATGGCACCAAGAGGCATGCCGCCGGAAAGGGCTTTTGCCAGTACTAAAATATCAGGCGTCACATTCGCGTGCTCTGCCGCGAACATTTTACCTGTACGGCCAAATCCAGTTTGTACTTCGTCAAAGATAAGCAAAATGCCGTGTTCCTCTGAAATCTTTCTTAACTCCCTCAAAAAGCTTGGCGGTGCTGGATAATAGCCGCCTTCACCCATTACCGGTTCAATGATGATGGCCGCTACACGTGAAGGATCCACACGTAAATCGAACAATTTTTGAAGCTGATTCAAACAGTACTCTTCCGCTTCTTCTTCTCTAATGTTTTTTAGCTGGCTGGGATACGGATAGGGAACGTGGTACACCTCGCCTAAAATCGGTTCATAATAACGACGGTATTTAGAGCTTGATGCCGTAATAGCAGTTGCCCCTAATGTACGGCCATGAAACGATCCTTCAAAAGCAATGATGGCGGGTCTTCCTGTGGCCGCCTTTGCTAGTTTAAGAGCACCGTCAATGGCCTCCGCTCCCGAATTAGAGAAAAAGACCGTGTCTAGGTTTCCTGGTGTGATATGTGCAAGCTTTTCGGCCAAATTCGCTGCCGTTTCATAATAACCATAGTTCAATCCAAGATGAATCAAGGCTTCAGCTTGCTTTTTAATGGCTTCCACCATTTTTCCATTCGTATGCCCGACTGCGTTGACAGCTACGCCTGAAACGAAATCGATATATTCCTTTCCGTCTGTCGTCCAAAATTTGGCACCATGCGCTTTTTCAATGACAAGCTCCGTTACCCTTGTCATAACCGGTGATAAATGTTTTTTTGCTTTTTCTTGAATTTCTTCTGTTTTATTTTGTAATTTCATATAGCTCATCCTTTCTTAATTGACCTTTAAATATCGTGAATGATTCATCTAAAATTCTTACAATCTCATCAATTTCTGTTCTCGTAACATTTAAAGGAGGACTAATGATGAGGTGCTCCCCTTTTGTGCCGTCAATGGAACCGGAACCGGGATAAAAAACCGCACCGAGTTCCATCGCAATTCCATTCAATCTTTCAGCAGCTTTTTCAGATGGATCGAAGAGCAGATCCTGCCCGCGATCCTTCACAAGCTCCATACCGATTAAAAGCCCTCTGCCACGAACATCAGATATATAAGCATGTTTTTGCTTCAGTTCCAAAAGACGTTTGACTAGGTAGGTACTTTGTTCTTTGACGTTTTCCAGCACCATATCTCGCTCATATACGTCCAATGCAGCAAGACCGGCAGCAACAGCCACAGGATGCCCGCTATAGGTGTAACCGTGAATGAATTTCCCGTCGCTGTTTTGTATGAGCCCATCGATTAACCGATCATGAACGATCATTCCGGCAAGCGGAGCATATCCCGCTGATACCCCTTTCCCAAATGTGATGATATCAGGCTTGATGCCAATCTGTTCTGTCGCGAAGTTGGTACCCGTACGGCCGAATCCAGTCATCACTTCATCGATAATTAAGACGATTTCGTAGCGGTCACACAGCTCTCGAACTTTCTCAAAATACCCCTGCGGCGGTGGAACAGCACCTTGCTGGCTTCCGACAATCGGTTCGGCGATAAATGCCGACACGTTCTCAGGACCAAGTTCTAAAATAGTTCTTTCAATATCCGTCACACATGTCCAGTTTTGTTTCGAGAGACAATCCTCTTTTTGACGATCGTATGGACATCGGTGGCAGTACGGAGAATAGACATGGGCATAGTTTAAAAGATTAGGAGTGTATGCATGTCTTCTTTTAACATCTCCCCCTGCTGATAAAGAACCAATGGTGTTACCGTGATACGATTGCCATCGCCCAATTACAATATGTTTTTGGGTTCTGCCGGCATCCCGATGATATTGCCGCGCCAGCTTCAAAGCACTTTCATTTGCTTCTGAGCCTCCGGTTGTAAAATACACTTTATTTAAATAATCGGGGGCCATTTTTCCGATGGTTTCAGCCAGTTCATGCAACGCTTTCGTCTCGAAGCGCATGGTATGGACGAAAGCTGCCTTTTTTGCTTGTTCTGCCATGGCCTCCCCTATAGAAGTAATCCCATGGCCTAAGTTAGCTGCAACCGCACCAGAGCAAGCATCCAAATATTTTTTCCCGTTCTCATCGATGAGATAGACACCTTCACCGTGGGTAATAATCGGATACTCCTTTTTTAAATCCCGATGAAACACGTAGTCTTTTTTTATTCCATCCATCTTTCCACCACCATTGCCAATCCTAATCCCCCCGCCACACAAATCGTCGCAAGGCCATATTGCCGTTTTTGTTTTTCAAGCTCATGACATAATGTAGTGACGATCCTTGCACCGGAGCACCCAAGTGGATGGCCTAAGGCAATCGCCCCTCCGTTGACATTCACGTTGTCTCCTTTTATGCCCCATTCCTTTAAACAAGCAAGACTTTGAGCAGCGAATGCTTCATTTAATTCAATTAAATCGATATCTTCCATTCGAAGTCCCGCTTTTTTTAACGCAATTTGGGATGCTGGAACCGGACCGATCCCCATTTCTTTTGGTGATACACCCGCTGCAGCAAAGGAACGAATCCTTGCCAATGGAATCACTCCAAGTTGTTTGGCTTTTTCTTCAGACATCAACAAGAGCATCGAGGCCCCATCATTTCTGCCGGAGGAGTTTCCGGCTGTTACCGTACCGTCCTTTTGAAATACAGGACGCAGTGTTCCTAACTTTTCAATGTCCGTCAATCTTGGGTACTCATCGATCGTAAAATGTCTGATTCCCTTTTTTCCTTCCTTTACTGGAACAGGAATGATTTCTTCTTCAAAATAACCCATTTCAATTGCACGTTTCGTTTTCTGCTGACTCATAAAGGCAAATTCATCTTGTTCACGGCGGCTAATCTTATATTTTTCAGCCAGCCACTCAGCTGTTTGCCCCATTGTGAAACGACCATATATCTCCTCCGGCTGCGATTTTGGCTGACTCTCGGTATTTGAATCATATAGCGTTATATCTCCTATCTTCTGGCCAAATCGAGTACCGATCATATAATGAGGAGCTTGTGACATGCTTTCGACACCTCCTGCTAAAACGACGTCCGCCTGACCTGTCATAATTGACATCGCCCCGTTAATGACGGCCTGCATACCCGAACCGCATTGACGATGAACGGTATAAGCAGGAATCGATTCTGGAAAATGGGCCTGTAATGCTGAGACTCTTGCAATATTCGGTGCATGCGCACTCTGCTTTGTTTGGCCGACAATGACTTCATCGACAATATTGGCGCCATAACCGGAAGCAGAAAGATTATTTTTCATGATGAGAGATACAAGCTCTTCTGGAGGCGTATCTGCCAATGATCCGCCGAAGCTTCCGATAGCAGTTCGAAATGCATTTACGATTACAACCACTATGCGGTCACCTCTTTGCCTTTATTGAAAGATTCAGCAATTTGAAAAGGTGCGTCCGTTTTCTGTTGGACTTCCTCAAGAGAAACTCCAGGTGACAGCTCAATAAGATGGAGTCCATCTTCCTTTACAGCGAAAACCGCTAAATCGGTAATAATTAAATCCACTATTCGTTCCGACGTGATCGGATAAGTTAATTCCTTAACGATTTTTGACTCTCCCTGGTTAGACGTATGCATCGTTGTTACGATTACCTTTTTGGAGCCTTCCAATAAATCCATCGCCCCGCCTACTCCAAGAACACTTTTTCCTGGCACAGCCCAGTTGGCAATCCGCCCAATTGCATCGATTTGCAGCACACCAAGTATTGAAACGCTTACATGTCCTCCGCGAATCATCGCAAAAGAGGAAGCACTATCAAAAAAGGATGACCCTTCCAATACTGTGACAGGCAGTTTCCCTGCATTGACAAGATTTTGGTCAATATGCTCTGGATCAGGGGTAGGACCTACTCCAAGGATGCCGTTTTCCGAGTGTAAAAAAACCTTAACATCTGATGGAATGTAATCAGCCACCAGCGTTGGAATCCCTATGCCTAAATTGACGATATCGCCATCCTTCAATTCCTTCGCCGCTCTTGCAGCAATGTATTGTTTCATGTTCAAGCTAGTTCCCGCCCTTCACTACGATAAAATCAACGTATAAATGAGGGGTCACAATTTCTTCAGGAGAAATTTGCCCTGCCTCCACAATCTCATCCACCTCTGCAATCACCACATCCGCAGCTGTTGCCATCATCGGATTGAAGTTTCTTGCCGATTTGTTGTAGATGAGATTTCCTAATTGATCCGCTTTTTTCGCTTTAATGAAAGCAAAGTGGGCTTTAAGGGGCTCTTGGAACACATATTTTTTACCGTTAAGGATACGCTCCTCTTTGTTTTCGGCGATTTTTGTTCCTACGCTGACCGGTGTATAAAACCCTCCTAGTCCTGCACCACCCGCTCGAATAGCTTCAGACATCGTCCCTTGAGGGAGAAGCTCCACTTCCATTTCCTTTTCCTGATAGGATTTAACCACCTCCGGGTTGGATGTAAAATAAGATCCTATCGCTTTTTTTACTTGTTTTTGCCGTACCAACACTCCAAGACCTCTACCTGGTTCACCAAGGTTATTACTAATAATCTCTAAATCTTTCACTTCCGACTGAGCCAAAGCGGCTATTAAACTAAGCGGACTTCCGACAAGTCCAAATCCACCTACCATAATTCGTGAGCCGCTTTTAACCATTTTTACAGCCTCTTCGCATGTAATCAGCTTGCTCATGTTTTTAATCCCTGCCTCTCCATCGACTTTTGTGGATGTTAACAGTTCGGTAAAATAAAAAACCGAGCAAAACATAAATCTCTATAAAGAATGTCGTTCTAAAGAACATTCCTTACAAAGAGTTCATGTTTGCCCGGTTTTAATAAGACCATGGGAAGAGGTCATCCTCCCACTTTATTATAACCAAACGTTATGTATTAATTTGCTTCACATTATCCCAGTAACGTTGAACTGCAGCTTGAAGAGCCACAATGATCGCTTGCTGGGATGGAGCAAAATAAAAACTTTGAATTCGTTTAATCAACTGCTCAACACCGTCTAGTAGACAGTAGCCTATCAGCAGTTTTTGAAAATAATTTTTTGTTAGTTCAGTTACGAATGTGAATTCAGCCCCGATAATCTTATGATCTTTAAGATCTACTTCGAGGACAATTCCCGCATGCTTATACATTTCATACATGGAAGTTCCCTGTGGAGCTTTTGCATATCCTGTAACAATCACTGTTTCCAGTGCTTGCATGCCCTTATCCACCTTTCAAAAACCCACTGAACATGTTTCTAACACGAGTATACGGGTTAGAATAAACAATGTCAATGTGAATATTTTAAATTTTCAAAAATGTTGAAGCGCTTTCACTATTAAAAAAGTGCTTACGACTATTTTTTTAGACCTATACACAATAGATAGATTATTCTCCCTTGCCTGTTAAAATCCTTCTAGAAAAGTTTGAAATTACTTTGCTTGTTCTGCATTCACTCCTTTCATCCCCTAAAAATGAACGAACTAGCTTATTACTATTCTCGACTTATAAACTTGCAATTTCTGTACCAAAATGAAAAACGCGATTTTGCTACCCTTTTTTGGAAACAATATGCCAAATTTTTTGGCACTATCCTCAATTTTTTGCATCTTAACTGCAAAAAGCTCTTTCCGATAAAAAATGGAAAGAGCTTTTGAATTATACGAGAACGCTATTTTTTCGATACTGGTTATACCGCTTTTGTCTCCATCTCTGTCTTTATTTTTACTGAGGTTTTAGTAAATGCACTAACAACGAACATGAAAACGATGTTAATGACAAGGGCCGCAATACCGACATCGAGATCT
>NZ_JBALSN010000088.1:0-3328 GCF_036966985.1 Neobacillus drentensis
AGAATTTTAAAGTTGATAGAATATTTTATAAATAGGAAATATTATTGAAAGTATTTTCTACGATAAGTAAATGAGGGAGGAAATATATGTCTAATGAATCACTACAACTACTTTCGATCGGAATCTATATTGCCGCTATGCTTTTTATCGGTTGGTACTCCTATCGAAAGACTAGCAATCTTACAGATTACATGCTTGGGGGACGGTCTTTAGGACCTGCTGTAACCGCGTTAAGTGCAGGGGCAGCTGATATGAGCGGCTGGCTTTTAATGGGCTTACCTGGAGGAATTTATGTAACCGGTTTAGCAGATGCGTGGATCGCCGTTGGCTTAACGATTGGCGCTTATCTTAACTGGCTATTAGTGGCACCTCGCTTACGTTCTTATACCCAAGTGGCCAATGATTCTATCACGATTCCAAGCTATCTAGAGAATCGTTTTAAAGACAACACAAAACTACTCCGTATTGTTTCAGGTATTGTTATTCTTATTTTCTTTACTTTCTATGTTTCTTCAGGGATGGTTTCTGGGGCTGTCTTTTTTGAAAGTTCATTTGGTACAAGCTACCATACCGGACTTTTAATTGTTGGCGGCGTTACGGTTGCCTACACCTTATTTGGTGGATTCCTAGCGGTGAGTTATACAGACTTTATTCAAGGCTTAATGATGTTGATTGCCCTAGCACTTGTTCCCGCCATTGGGATTTTCAACACGGGTGGTCCCGCTGAAACGTTTGAAACGATTCGAGCAATTGATCCTACTAAAATGGACTTATTAAAAGGGACAACCTTTTTAGGAATAGTTTCGGCAATGGCATGGGGGCTTGGCTATTTTGGACAACCGCATATCATTGTAAGATTTATGGCAATCAAAACGATCAAAGAAACAAAAAGCGCCCGTCGCATTGGTATGGGCTGGATGATTATCTCGCTAATTGGTACGATCTTTACAGGATTTATAGGCATTGCATTTTTTCATAATAATCCTGAGCATGTCTTAAAGAATCCAGAAGCAGTTTTCATTGAATTAAGCCAAATTTTATTCCATCCTCTATTCGCAGGATTTGCTTTAGCTGCCATTCTCGCAGCGATTATGAGTACGATTTCTTCCCAATTAATCGTTACATCTAGTGCACTTGTTGAAGATTTATATAAAATGGTAATGAACAAAAATGCAAAGGACAAGCAACTGGTCTTCTTAGGAAGAATGGCGGTTCTTCTCGTTTCTGTTATTGCAGCGGCACTCGCATTCAAGCAAAACAGCACCATTTTAGACCTTGTTGCATATGCATGGGCAGGTTTCGGTGCTTCCTTCGGACCAGTGATCTTGCTAAGTTTATTCTGGAAAAAGATTACGAATTGGGGCGCCCTATTGGGGATGATCGTCGGGGCGGTCACCGTTATCGTTTGGAAAAATGTCGGCCTTGGTGACACGCTTTATGAAATTGTTCCAGGCTTTGTTTTCAACCTTATTGTCGCTGTCGTTGTGAGTATGCTGACGTATCGAAAAAATGATGAGATTGAAAAAGAATTTACTGAAAGTGTTCGTTTGTTAAAAAGCGAAAAATAATAAACACGCTCGGATCCCATTGATCCGAGCGTATTTATTTTTCGATCATGGTTGATAGTTTGATAACGGTTTTCCAATTACGCACTGTCGCCGTAACCTCTAGTTTTGGGAGCTGTCCTGCTAGTTTTGAATCTAGAATACTTTGCCTTAGATACAGATAAACTTCTCTTCCGTTAATAAAACATTCGTCCGGTTCACTTTTGAAACTACGTAAATTATCTATTTTTTCTTGGGAAGGTTCTCCTGCCAAAAAAGCAAGTTGGATGCTCTCTCCTTCTTTCAATGATTCCATAGAGTAGGGGCAATCACGAATAATCTGCTGGTATTCCTCAGTTGTTCTTAAAATAACAGGGACCGGAAAACCAAACGTCTTACTTATTTCCTCCTCTAATCGGTAGCTAAGTCTAGCAGAATCGTCACTTGATTCAAACAAAACATTGCCACTTTGAATATATGTTTTTACCTTTTCTAAACCGAGCGTTTCTAACAGATTTTTTAAATCGGCCATTTTGATCCGATTATTCTTGCCAACATTAATACCTCGTAACAGTGCAATATAAATGGTCATCCGTTTACCTCACTTTTTTAGATATTCCCTTCCTAAAATCTTACCATTTATTAGTTCATTTAAACTATCTTTATCCGAAAGTTTGGGAGGATAATACGAACCGTTAGGAGAAAATTAGATAAATAATCATTTTTATGGAGGGATTTACTATGGTTCCACAAAGAGTTAGCTTACTTACAATCGGTGCATACGATTTGCCTGCTCTTAGAAAGTTTTATCAAACGTTAGGATGGGAGGAAACGGAAATAAGTTCAGATCAATTTGCCGTCTTTAAAACAACAGGCGTCCTGCTTTCGTTATACCCGATTGCCGAGTTAGCAAAGGATGCCGGCATTGAATTTACACACCCTCCTGAGAGCTTTCATGGAGTGACCTTTTCCATTAACGTAGATCAACAGGAACAAGTTGATACAACGATAGAAACTATTCGCAGCGCAGGGGCAAAAATACTGCGAGAGCCAAGTGATGTCTTCTGGGGTGGACGCATAGCCTATTTTGCTGACCCTGAAAATAACCTTTGGGAAGTTGCTTGGAACCCTACAGCCATTTTTGATGAGCGCGGTGCGATGATATCCTTTTAAGACAGAGAATAATTCTTACACAACTCGACTATTTTCATCTAAAAATAATCCTAACCAAACGTTTGATTAGTACTCGTTTTAGCCCTTTTAAATAAAGGGTTTTTCTATGGAATCAGGTAAGAAGTTTGTCGGTAAATGGGAGAACAAATCCTCCTATTCGCCCTCTTTCTTTTAATTTCCACATTCTTCGACTAACTGGAAATTAATCAAACGTTTAATTAAATTGGCTGAATACCCTTATGAATTAAGCTTTTACTGCAAAAAGGCCTAATATTATTGTTGAATTAACACTCTTTAATAAAACTATCCAAACGTTTGATTAGTTAGCTATGAAGCCATATAACTAAAGGGTTTCAGCCTTACATTGTGAAAACTCTTTGTCGACCCAGTTATCATTTTCTACATAAGAAAGAAAAAAACGTGTCGATACTAGGATTTTCATAGGGAAATTATCAAGCTTCGACACCATTCCCGATCATTCCCTACTAACCAAACGTTTGATTAAATACAGGATAAACCCTTTTAACATATAGATTTTTTCCCGGGAAATGGCGAAAACAATGTCGAACACCGCTCGACAGAACAAAAGGCGCAAGCGCCCGTTTAGCGGC
>NZ_JBALSN010000089.1:0-9507 GCF_036966985.1 Neobacillus drentensis
ACTTTCTCTAGCACTTTTCCCACTGTTGCTTCGATTCCGATACTGACGCCTACATCGATTTCTTTTTTATCACCGCCGAGAGCGGTCGCAAGTGAAATCCCTTGTTGTTTTGCATATAAATCCCAAACTGCTCCATCAATAACTGCTTTAGCCATGTTATTCCGTCGAATTGGCTGAAATAGTTTGTGAATCTCAGTAGGATGTTTGATTCTTTCAACTGAAAACAATTTAGGTATTAGAAATTCCTTAAGGATATAACTGACGGTTCCCGTTGTTTCTTCATTATAGATAGGATAGGGAAGGGAAGCGCTCTCAGCATATCCGACAAAATCTCCGCTATGAATACTTACTACGAGAAAGTCTTTAAAGGTCAAACGTCCAAAGCTCGTTTCAAATGGTTGCTTAAGCGGCATTTTCAGTCTAGATATTTCCACTTTATCAATGTTCATATCATAGTCCCTTTCACTTTTAATGTTTTTAGTTCAAATCGTTCTCATGCTTATAAAATGGGAAAAACTGCTCGCTCGTTTGTTGGTAATCATTAATACGATTTTGTACCTCTTCCCACTTCGATGAGGCAACGCCAGATACAATCACATTCAGCAAGGAAAACATGGTAGCCATCCCATTTAGCCCTGTAGGAGAGGGTGTGTAAACCTTTATCAACAAATCCGCAAATGCTCCTAACGGAGATATTTCATTATCGGTAATCGCAATTATTTTTGCTCCCTTTTTCTTAGCGGCCTTGACAAACGAAATGGTTTCTTCTGCATAACGCGGGAAAGAGAAGGCGATAACCAGACTGTCCTGGTCCATGTCTGAAATTAAAGAAATGGCGTCGTCAATTTCACCTCGATACAGATGGGTGTTTCCTTTCACAATATTTAAACTAAACGCGAGCCAATTAGCAGCTGCATACGAACTTCTCATACCGATGACACATCTCTTTTTTGAATAGAGAATGGCATCGATAATTTTTTGATATAATTCCCCGTTCAAAGAATCCAGGGTTTTTTCTATAAAAGCCATATCACGTTCCTTGATTTGTTTGATAAGATCATCATTATTCTGGCTAAGGGCCCCAGTTGATACTCTATACTTCCCCAATGGATCTGTTTGTCCATTTTCTAATAAGCTTGTCTGAATTTCCTTTTGCAATTGACTAAATCCTGTATATCCAAGCGCATAACAGAGACGTATCACTGTAGTTTCACTGGTTGATGTCAACTCACCAACTTCTTTTGCCTTTTGGAATGCGATTTGTTGTGGATGATCCAATATAAATTTGGCAACAATTTTTTGACGATTTGTTAGCTTATTAAAATTTATTCGAATGAGTTCTTTAATAGGTTCCATTTCTGATCTACCTTTCTAGATGCTGTGGTCCTTGAATTGGAACCTACAAGTTCACATCTTTTATATCGAAATTTATTAATATACTTTTGATGCCTGCTTTTTATAATCTTGTACAGCGTCTAAAGGGAAGATTGGCCGATTGATTCGTTTATAATCAAATGACGAGAAATCACATGTACTTAAACCTGGTGAATCGACTGTAATAATTTCTTTTGCAATCGACTGAAATGCTGCTCTAAAGTGCTGACTTGATTTTAACGCTACAACTTTATATTCTGCTACATCAATACCATGAAGTAAGAACACCTGCTCATCAAACGTTTGAGCTCTTACCGAGCAAACAATGATATCTACATTCTCGGTTTGTAATCTCGCAGATTTTCCAAGATTTACTTTTATTCCTTTCCACATAGGAGAAGTTTGGAAAAACTGACCGTCCGATAAACTCTTTACATAAACTTTTAGGGACAAAGGTCGGCCGTGTAATAAATCTGTTTTGCCTCCCAATTCTACATTTATATGTGACCCTGGACCTGCTTGATGAGCCAACTCTGCGACTTCAGGGTCGTAAATAAATCCAAAGCATGTCTTTGGAGCATTTGCTTCTACCATTGCTTTTAATAAGAATGTTCCATCCCCTGGAGTCCCTCCACCTGGATTATCCGAGGTTTCGTTGATTACGATCGGTTGGCCCTGCTTAGATAAAGCCTGTTGAATTCCATCCTCAGGTGTTGGCAGGTCTGGGCGAAACTCCATTCTTTTTCCCCAAATAGTGCTTGCTACCTTGTCCCCCACTTTTTGAGCCAATAAAGGATCGCCGTTTGTTATCGTAAGGACTGTAACGCCGACATCAGGAATATCCGTATAGGGAAACCCATGGAAGAATGTACAATCCACTACTTTCTGGTCCTTTTCTAATTCCCAGCATAACTCATTGATATCCTTTGCTGGCGATACATAGGTTGTTGAGGTAGGAATGATTAGAGGCAGCTTTTCTAGATGCATTACTGGCTCTATTTTACCTTGGATGATTTGCTCTAGTAACTCAACGGCCTCTTTTCCTCTTTCATGAGAATCCGTATGTGGATAAAAATTAACGCCTAAAAGAGCATTTGCCTCTTGCACCATTAATTCTGTAACATTTGCATGTAAATCTAATGTTACAACAATAGGAATCTTATATCCAATGGATTTTCGGAGGGATTTTAGTAAATACCCTTCTAAATCATCGATTCCTTCAACAACACCAGCCCCGTGTAATGCTAGACAAATTCCGTCTACCTCTCCTGCATTTTGGATGCCGGTAATTAACTCATTTTCTAATGTTTCATAGGTCTCTTTCGTGATCATTCCTGATGGACCAGTGAAGGCTGAATAGGTTGGGGCGATTTCGATACCTAGTTGGTTGCATTTATCAATCATGCCCCCTACGTAATCATCAACTCCTAGATGTCTTTCTATAATTTCTTCCTTGTAATCCCATTCCCAGTTTTTAAAAAGTTCGACTGTCGTTGGCACATTCGAAAATGTGTTAGTTTCATGAGCAATCTGTGCTATAGCTATTTTCATAGAAACTTCCTCTTTTCATTAAATTTAATTGATATAGCAACTTAGCTACCTATGCACTTTTTACGTTTGATTCTAGTGATTTCTTAGTATCACCAAGTGTAAAACAGGCTATCACAGAGATAACAGAAGAAAGGATTAAGAAATAGAATGCAGCATCGTAAGAACCATTAAAAGCAGTGATTAAAAAGCCCATGATCATTGGAGACACAAAGCCAGCTAACTGCCCGCCAAAATTTATCATGCCGGCAGCAGATCCCATAACGGCAGTAGGAAGGAATTTTAGCGGTAATGACCAAATCCCTGCGAACCCTGCATATAAGAAAAAGGCTGATATTATTTGATAGGTAACTGCCAGTTGAAGGGAAGGAGTTTTAAACATAAGGTAAAGAAACAGAGCCCCCAGTACTGTCACAACAATCGCAAAGTATTTTTCTCGGCCTACAAAATATTTATCAACTACCCATCCTCCTAGTACCATCGCAATTCCTCCTGCAAAAAATGGTAATGATGAAACAAAACCAGCTTGCAGAAGATCCAATTCACGTACTTTTAAAAGGTAGGAAGGCAGCCAGGATGCAAATCCCCAAATAACAACATCTAATCCAAACCATGCAATAACTAGTTTCCACATCGTTGAATTTCGCAGTAGGTCCTTCATAGAAATCTCTTTATTTTTTGACTCTTTAGAATCATCTGTTTTTTGTTTCGGCTTCTTTAGAATGGTCGAATAAACAGCAACGAGAACAATTCCTGCTATTCCAATTACGATAAACATGTTTCTCCACCCCAACACCAGCATCATTGGTGCGGCAAAGAGAGGAGCTAAGGCAGCGCCAAAAGCGTTGGAAGATAACATCGTGGACTGAGCTTTCGCCCGTTCTGCTTTTGGAAAATATTCGGCAATTGCTTTTGAACTGGCAGCAGGGAATCCGCTTTCACCAACTCCGAATAAGAATCGGATGATGAGCAAAGAAGTCAATGACCATGCAAAGCCTGTAAACACCGTGAACAATGACCACGCAATAAGTGATACAACCATTATTCTTTTTGAACCGAACTTGTCTGCCAAATAACCGCCTGGAATTTGCATTAATGCATAACCAGCAAAAAAGGCACTTAGAACAATTCCTAATGATGCAGCACTTAAATGAAGGTCATCCCCTATTGACGTAAGGGCTACACTCATGACCATACGGTCTAAATATGCAACCATCCACCCTGCAAATAGAATAAAAAGGATAAAATACTTATTTTGTGAGAACTCGCGCAAACGCCCCATAAATTTTCCTCCCAAATTAAATTTTATTAAGACTTAAAATGAGTTCTTATTCTTGTTTTTTCACCTTGGAAAGTTTGTTATTTCTGAGAAGTAATTATTTATTTGTAGTCGTTTAATTTCTTGAGGATATTTGATGAATGTCTAAGATGCGATTTCTACAAATCTCATAAATTTGATTCCATGGTTTTAGCTTTTCAAATACAGCACTAGCTGTAATAACATCGGTATCCGCATATCGTTTTCCGATTATTTGCAATCCAACAGGAAGTTGGTCCGCAAGCCCTGCAGGGATCGATGCAGAAGGATGACCGGTAAAATTGGTAATATAGGTCATACACCATCCAATTAGAGAATCTATTTCTACACCGTTAATTTGACTCGGCCCAACCGTGTTTCCATCATAGCCATTTTCTGTTGGGAGGGTGGCTACCGTTGGTGTTATTAATAAATCATAATCATTAAATACGCTTTGAACCGTGTCATAGATAGTAGTACGCATAATTTCGTCTTGATTAACATCGAGCATGTTCATCTGGTAGGCTCTCTCAATCCATTCAAGATACTGGGGAGGCAAATCTTCTCGATGATCCTTTAATAAATCAATTCCCTTACTTTTATAATTTTCGAATATGGAAATAGACCCTCTCATTACAATCCGATTAAAGAGTTCACTTAACTCACGTTGATCATAGGGAATACCGATATCCACTTCTTCAACGGATGCTCCAGACTGTTGGAATACTTTTACAGCTTCTGCAACGCTTTGAGCAACACGACGATCAACGGGGTAAACGCCAAAATTTGAACTGTAAGCAATACGCCATCCTTTGATAGAACCCTTTAATGCTGAGAGGAAGTCCATTTTTTCATCTAGACAATATGGATCCCGATTGTCATACCCTGTTAACATGCTAAGACTTAGCGCAGCGTCCTCAACAGTCCGAGTCAATGTTCCTTCTGTGGAGGATATGTAAGTTCTCAAACCATTAGGTCGCCCTAAGAAAGGTACGCGACCCCCAGAAGGCTTAAAACCATATATCCCACACCATGCTGCTGGGATGCGAGTCGATCCGCCGGTATCCGATCCTTGAGCAATTGGAACAAGGCCATCAGCAACTGCAGCCGCGCCACCACCAGAAGATCCCCCTGCGTTTTTACTTAAATCAAATGGATTTCGTGTTGGTCCAAACAAATAATTATCTGTTACTCCACGAAAACCTAAGACTGGACTATTAGTCTTACCTAGTAAAATACCACCGGTTTTTTCAAAACGTTCCCCATAGGCACAATAATGGTTAACTACGTTATTTTTAAATGCCTTTATCCCCCCAAAGGTAGAAATCCAGCCAGGCTTTGCCCCAAACAAATCTTTTAACGCAGAAGGTACACCATGAAAAATGCCGACATCCTCACCAGCTAACAAAAGACGTTCCGCCTCTTTCGCTTTGATCAATGCATCTTGATATCCAAAATAGACAAAAGCATTTAAACTCTTATTTCTTTCCTCAATACGTTGGATAAAGGCTTCTGTCACTTCTACTGGGGAAAATTCAAGGTCTTTGATTTTTGTAGCTATTTCTCTAGCTGACATATAGGCCACTTCATTATGTGAAATCATTTTAAGCCCCCATACTAAAAGATTTTCATCACATGGATAATCTCAATCCCTATAGCCCCTTTCCATTTATTGAAGTATCAACTTCAAAATTACAATTATTTTGAAGTTATAACTTTATGATTTAAAGTTTAAATAATTTAGAAGATTTAGTCAATTACTTTTTTATAATTTTTTAGATTTCCAATACATAAGTCCGGGCTCAATCTTGAATATTTACGTTTCATTGAATTCTGTTTGGTTTCCCTAATTGTTTGCATAAAAAAATCCACCATTCATATAGAATTCGGTGGATTTGACACACTTAATAGCAGTCTACTTTTATTATGAAATTTTCCCGAAAACTACTGGTGGTTTTTCACTTACAACTAAAGCACATTTTCAAGCATACCACTTGCAGCTTCATTTTACATCGAAATCAACTATGATTACATCTTCCAATCCTATCTCCTTCAAATAGTTAAATATCTCTTGATGGGCAGGATGAGGGCCATAATTTTCTAGTGAAGTTCTGTCCTTGAATCGAACTGTTAATCCTATTTCGTATCCTTTGTTTCTATCTGAAAAATTAATGCCTTGCTGGATGTCCAATATCCCGGGTATCATGTTTTTTTACTGTAAGGTCCGGTGTATCAATTCCTCTTTTTGTTCCTCTGTTGCTTTTGGTAATAGTTTTATTAAGACTATATGTTCTACCATTATTGGACCTCTTTTAATTGGTTCAATTTTTCACTATCGAATCCGGCGATTTGTTTATACTTTTTGGAAATCATTTCTAATTCTCTTTGGGAGATTACTTCTTCTAAATTTTCAAAGCCGTTAGGTGCACGGTCTTCCACAATTTGCATAACGACCTCAGGTCCATTTTTTCGATTAGCCAACACGATGCTAGCTGTTGCCTCTAATCTTTCAGCTTCATATACCTTTAAAGCCTGTTCAAGAGTAGGCTGTTCAACAATTGCTTTCCCTAAAGCATCTGCATCAAGAATTGCTTGAGAAGCACCATTTGAACCAATCGGATACATTGGATGTGCTGCATCTCCAAGTAATGTTATCCGGCCAAAGGTCCATTGCGGAAGCGGATCGCGATCGACCATTGGAAATTCAAAAACATCGTCTGTTTCCTCAATTAACTTCGGAATATCAAGCCAATCAAAATTCCACGATTTAAAGGCAGGTGCAAATTTATTCTTGTCGATTTTACGGTTCCAATCTGCACGTGACGGCATTTCATCACTTACAGTTAACTCAGCAATCCAGTTTACAAGGGATTTTCCATTTGCAGCAGTTTCAGGGCAAACTGGATAGGCAACAAACTTTTGATCCTGATATCCAGCCATAATCATCGATCTCCCTGTTAAGAATGAAGAGGATTCAGTTAGGCCACGCCATAAAATCCGCCCGCTGAATTTAGGGAGCCCTTCATTTGGATAATAGAATTTTCGAACTGCAGAATGTATTCCGTCTGCCGCAATTAACACATCTCCAGTGTAAGAGCCCAAATGCTCTCCAGTTTTGCGATTTTCAAACTGCGCCTCGACTTTGTTGCCTAACGTTTGAAAAGAAATCAAATGATGACCAGTTAACACTGCGTTTTCTCCCAATTGTTCTTTTACAGCCTTTAAGAGAAGCATTTGTAAGCGTCCGCGATGGATAGAGTACTGTGGCCAGCGGTATCCTGCGTTCATTCCTCTTGGCTCCTGCCATATATTTTTGCCAAATTTATTTACATAAATTAGTTCTGCCGTAGGCAATCCCGTTTGTTCGAGTTCATTTGCTAATCCTAATTCTGTGAGAACTCTAACAGCATGGGGCAACAGATTAATCCCAACTCCAAGTGCTCTTATAGTTTCAACACTTTCAAATACACGCACTGACACGCCAACGCGGTGAAGTTTAAGGGCAGTCACAAGCCCGCCAATTCCACCACCAACAATTATAGCTGATTTCATGTTAGTCAATTGAATTCCTCCAAGTAAATTTCACTTTTCTTAATTTTACAATAGTTTTCTTGCATATCAATAAAAATAGAGTAAGTTTTATAAAAACTCACTCTACAAATATTGATAGTCCTATATGTGAACTTTATACAGATGTTGTAATTCCAGAATCTTCTGAAATATAACTTAACACTTTTAACCGGTGCTGTTTCCTTGAGGATATTTTTCTTCATCCCCTCTTCATTGGTCCTAGCAATGGGCAACCTATTTTTTATTAAATGAAAATTCCCATAGCAATAATTAGTCGCTTTAATCGATAATTGCTACTGCACGGGTCCAACTACCGCTTCCGCCTTTAATTACTAATCTCGCAAGAAGCATGCCAATATCGAAAACGCTATCCTTTACAACATTCAGAAAAATAATCATTTAATTTCCCCAAGATTTTTGTCCGAAATCGCTACACTACTGTTCGAATTGTCCGAAATCAGTACAACAAACTAAGCTCGTTCTAGGGCAACCGTGCTGTCGCCCAATAAAAAGAAGCGGGAAAATCCCCGCTTTTTTTGTGTGTTTGATGGTTCTATGTACCCGGTTTAGTATAAATATTCCGAAAAATTTAAATCTTTTATTGAAATTGAAATCATTAGTGTTTATAATTTCTAAATAGAGAACATATTTCACTATATATAAAGAGCAAATAGTGTTAACCGATAACAAAGGCGAATTCTCTCCTATTTTCGTAAGCGTTATCATCTAATTTTATTTTTGAAGGGGATAAGAAAATGACAACGATTAATTCTACCGAAGTTATTGCAAACAGCAAATTTAACCGCTTTCATTTAGGGTTACTATTATGGAGTTTTTTCATTATCCTGTTTGATGGTTATGATCTGGTTGTCTATGGAACTGTTTTACCCACCTTGATAGAAAAATGGAATCTTTCATCGGTGGAAGCAGGAGCAATCGGGACCTATGGGTTGTTTGGGATGATGTTTGGGGCAATCTTTTTCGGTACTTTGGCTGACCGGATTGGCAGAAAGAACGTAGTTGCTATAACGTTAGTACTGTTTAGTTTATTTACATTCCTTTGCGGCTTTGCCGAAACCCCTACTACTTTCTCAACCTTTCGTTTCTTAGCTGGCTTGGGTTTGGGAGGAATCATGCCGAATGTTATCGCACTTTTAACTGATTATGCTCCTAAAACGATGAGAAGTATGATTGTAAGTATCGTATTATGTGGTTATTCTGTTGGGGGAATTCTTGCTCCCTTAATAGGGATCACCTTAATGCCAACATTCGGATGGAAGTCAATCTTCTGGTTTGCGGGTCTTCCTCTATTATTATTACCTATTATGTATAAACAGCTGCCTGAAACAGCCAGCTATCTTATCCGTACAGGCAAAAAAGAAAAATTGATTGCAACCCTTGCCAAAGTAAGTCCCGAATCACATTTTAGTCAAAATGACGAGGTTATCAACTTAAAAACACAAGAAACAAAGGTTCCTATAATAGGATTATTTAAAGAGAACAGGGCCTTCAGTACGGTTATGTTTTGGACTGCATTCTTCAGTTGTCTATTGATGGTTTATGGTTTGAATACTTGGCTCCCAAAATTAATGATGGAAGCAGGATATGGATTAAACTCAAGCTTAGGATTTCTCATTGCCCTCCAAGGTGGAGCCATTATCGGGACACTTATAATCGGAAGACTTTGTGATAAATACGGTTCCAAAAGAATGCTTGTT
>NZ_JBALSN010000090.1:0-11448 GCF_036966985.1 Neobacillus drentensis
ATCCGACTCATTGTATTACTTGAAAAGCTAAGATTTTTTTTCGCCCGCAAAGGATTTCCAGGAACTCGATATGAAAAGTCTCCTGTAAAATCAATTAAAGCTTTCATGGCATTTTCTTTATCTCCAATTTCGATAAAATGTAATAATTTCTTTTCTGCCTCATATCTTAGCTTAACTTCCATCCCATCTTGGGCATAATCTTGCGGCTCTATCTCCGGTTGATATTGCTCATTATGTTTTTTGGTCGTAATGAATTGGGAATCCACGCGCGGATTTGCTAATAGATTCACTAATAAATCACCAATTGCGATGTATGATTGTCCCAAATAGGGTAATGATTTGTAAAACTTCTCAAATGCAGTTACCCAATTATTTTCAAGATGATTTTCCCTGATAACATTCCAGATAAAATGGTCAGTTACTTTCTCTATCAAGAAAGGTCCGACGATAACCATACCTTGAAACTGTTCACCTTTGTGCAGCGCTACTGCCATATACGATAGTCGGAAAGCATCTGTATGAAAACAAAAACTCTTTTTATTGGCCTTTTCTAAAGAGTTTTTAAGTTCCAAATAGATTTTCTTTCGGGCTTCAATAATAATTAGTGGATCACTATCATCAGAGATGTGTAAAATCGTTTGAATTTGATGATCAACCGCTTGTACATCTATATGAAAAGCATTTTTGATTAGCCAACATTTACTTTTCAGTTCCTCCATAACAAATCACCCTTCAGATTCTTCGGATTCGCATTAGTCGCTTTCAGATTCCCATCTGCTTATTTCTGCCCTAACGATTGGAGCAACCTCTTTTCCTAAGAGTTCAATGGCTCTCATTACATCATTATGAGGCATGGAGCCAACAGGACAGTGGAGCATAAAGCGCGTGATCCCAACATTCTTACGTAAGTAGATGATTTTCTCGGCAACTGTTTTCGAATCCCCTACGTACAATGCTCCTTCCAAACTGCGCGCGGTATCAAAGCTTGAACGGTCATATAGCCCCCATCCGCGTTCACGTCCTAGTTTATTCATGACAAGCTGGGTGGAAGGGAAAAACTTCTCAGCTGCTGCTTCACTAGTTTCCGCAATGAAACCGTGCGAATGCGAGGCAACCGTAAGCTTAGATACATCATGACCAGCGTGAACAGCTGCTTTCTTATAAAGTCTCACAAGTGGCTCAAATTGCAGCGGGCGCCCGCCAATTATGGCTAGAACGAGTGGTAACCCAAGCAGACCTGCACGGATAACGGAATCACGGCTGCCTCCACTACCAATCCAAACCGGCAAAGGATCCTGAACCGGTCTAGGATATACACCGAGATTTTGTATAGCTGGTCGATGTCCCCCTTCCCAGGTCACTTTCTCCGACTCACGTATTTTTAATAATAGGTCTAGCTTCTGATCAAATAATTCATCATAGTCTTTTAAATCATAGCCGAACAACGGAAAAGACTCGATAAATGAGCCCCGGCCTGCCATGATCTCGGCACGGCCATTTGAAATCGCATCAAGTGTTGCAAAATCCTGAAATACTCGAACCGGATCGGCAGATGAGAGAACTGTTACTGCACTGGTTAATCGAATCCGATTGGTTTGTGATGCGGCAGCAGCCAACACCACTGCTGGAGAAGAGGCCGCAAAATCCTCACGATGATGCTCACCGACACCAAAAACATCGAGTCCAACCTGATCTGCAAGGACTATTTCTTCCACCACTTCACGGATCCGTTGCGCATGACTAATCACCTCCCCAGTTTTCACATCCGGCGTTGTTTCGACAAACGTGCTCACACCTATTTCCATAATGAATACCCTCCTATTATCCTAAGGCCGCTCCTGTGCCTGAGTATATTAAAATTTTTATCTAAGAAATACCATGCGTAATTATCCTACATTTCCCGATATTTTTCAAAATAATCGGATTTTTACTATTAGGATGTAAAACNNAGGGGTGCCTGACACTCATTTTTTAATAAAAGAATTCTGTTTCATTATGGGCAACTGAATCTGTTTTATTACCAGGAGTGGACGATTTGAAGGTCGTAATTTTTTCGTATTCTCCTGGTTGAAGAATGCTTTTGTCCCCTCTCATTAGGTAGGTGTAAGCGATAATCGAGATAAATAATCCAAATGTCCAGGCGTTATCCCACAAAAAGCGAAGTCCCGGGATGAGAAGTCCAAGTACAGGAACGGCGACACCAATTATCAGGGCGTAAACACCGTTTTTATTAAAACCGGATGTATAACTATAGCGGCCGTTTACATCATATAGTTCGTTAAGGGCCATTTGCCGCTTGCGAACAAGCCAGTAATCCGCAATGGCAATTCCATCAATCGGACCGAGTAAAGCACCGTACGTACCCAACCAGCCAAAAATATAGTTTCCAAAGTTCTCCATGATGTACCAAGGCTGCATTAAAATCGCAAAGATTCCAGTGATTAATGCACCTATGCCAAACGTAATTCGTCTTGGATTTAGATTTTCAATTGCACGGGCCGGTGCAACGATGTTTGCCCCGACATTGATCGTTAAGGAGGCAATTACAATGATTAATGTTCCCAAAAAGATAACGAATGGCGGGAATTTCGCAAGCAGTTGAACGGGATCCCAGAGTGCTGTCCCAAAAATAACTACTGTCGCAGATGTGACAGCAATTCCAATAAAGGAGAAGATACTCATTGTAAGTGGGAGGGAGAAACTTTGAGCCAGCATTTGTGATTTTTGACTTTTTGCATAGCGGCAAAAGTCAGGAATATTCAATGCAAGGGTTGCCCAGAAGGCAATGACGCCAGTTAATGCAGGGAAAAATACCTTTAAAAACGCACCTGTTGTCGCGAATTCTGAAGGGGTATCTAAGATCGGACCCCAGCCACCTGCATTTGTATATGCCCATATAAGTAGAATAATGGAAGCGACGCCGACGATCGGTGTGGCAATTAAGCCAAGAATTTTCATTGCTTGAGGTCCCTTATAAGCGACAACCACATTTAATGCCCAAAACAAGGCAAATACAATTGCCGTATGTCCTGGGACGTTTCTCCAGGCGGCAAAAGAAGCGGATAAAAGTGTATCAATCGCACCCGTACCAATCCATGTGTTAATTCCAAACCAGCCAGCAGCAACAATGGCCCTAGCTAAAGCTGGGATATGAGCTCCTTTTGATCCAAACCATAAACGAGCAAATACGGGATAGGGAATTCCAAACTTCGTACCAGCATGGGAATTTAATAGAATAGGGATAAGGACTATAACATTTCCAAGAAAAATCGTTCCAATTGCCTGCCACCAATTCATTCCTAACGAAATCAGGCCACTAGCCATCGTATAGGCAGGAATACATAAACACATACCAATCCATAATGTAGCAAAGTTAAGCCCTTTCCATGAATGTTCCTTCATTGTCGTTGGGCGCAGGTCATCATTCCACATTTCACTGTTACTTAAACCATTGGCTGCTTCAGGCGTCAGGGTAACAATACCATTTTGTTCAATTTGCGTTTTCAACAAATTTCCCCCTTATTGGTTTTTTAACGTGCCTTCTAGTGAAACAATGATGCCTTAAATGCAAATGATACAGATTTGTTAGAACTACTCTCATTCAGGATAGAATTGAACGAATATTAAAAAAATTTCTGCCAGTTTTTACCTACTCACCATTGCATCCCCCTCTTTCCTTCAACTCCCGAAAACAGAATCCTGTTTGCTGTCCCCTATGTATCAGGTAAAGCAATAGGACAAGAAAACCTACTTCTCTATACTATATTATAAACCTCTTCTTCTTCCTGTCATTGGACAAAAAGTCGAATAATTTCGATAAATTCTTTTATGTTATGTAAAATGCAGCCACGGGTCGAACTGGTGTATCCTCCTGAATGGATACCATATCTTATAATGGATTATAATCAGGAGGACAGGATCTGTCTTAAATTGCGTAAGAATTCCTTACATAAATTCATTTTTCCTTGCTAGTTAGTTGTTTACTTCTAACTTATTTAGTGCTTGTGAAAATCTATTAATTCCCTCATGAATCAAATTTGTTTCAGCCCTGCCAAAGGTAAATCGGAGACATCCTTTTTCAGTGCCTAAAACATTTCCGGGAACAAAGGCAATTCCATTCCTGATTGATTCCTCCAGTAATTTTTGCTCATCGATAGGTCTTTCCACTTTGCCCCACAGATGAATTCCCCCATCTGGAATAGAAAATGAAACTTTTCCAGCCAATAATTGGTTAAGACTTTGAACGAGTCGATCTCTCCGTAGTTCAAGCTCTTTTCTTAAAAATTGGATATGCGTATTAAAGTACTGCGACCCGAGAAATTCGTTCGCCACCCATTGAGGAAACACACTGTGTCCAAAATCAACTTGTTGTTTAGCGTCGGCAAGCCGCTGAATAACCTTTGAGGGACCAATAACCCATCCGATTCGCAATCCTGAAGCAATAATTTTCGACAATGAACTAATATATAATACATTTCCATTATCATCCATTGATTTTAACGATGGATTTACCACCCCATTAAAGGAGGTTAAACTATACGGGTCATCTTCAATAATCGGAATTCCAAACTCTGCTGAAATGTTTAAAATTCGTTGACGCCTTTGCAGTGAAAGAACCTTTCCCGTTGGGTTTTGATAATCCGGATTTAAAAATACCATTCTGATTCGATGTTTCTTATGTAATTGAATAAGGTCCTCCGGATTTACCCCATATGAATCCACAGGCAATCGGAAGATTTTTAAACCTGCTGTTTGGAAAATGGGCAGGGAAAAACAATATGATGGATCCTCGATAGCAACTGCGTCACCAGGTTTAAGCAGACATTGGACAATCAGATGCAATGCTTGCTGTGCACCAGAAGTAATAAGAATCGATGAAGAAGTTGTATTAATATTCTTATACTCATTCACATGAGAGGCAATTGTACACCTTAATTCTTCATTACCTTGTGGATCGTCATAGCCAAGATAGCCTGTAAAGGGCTGCTCAGAAAGAATATGTTGGAATTGCTCATTTGGAAATAAACTAGGTGACAATTCACCGCTTGCCATATTAATAAGGTCATTATCCTGTGTTTCCTTACGAATTCTTTGAACAACAGGAAGGTTGGGAAGAAATGAGCCACGCTCCAAATATCTACCCCAGTTTGGAATCCGTCTATGCTCGAGTCCCCAAATATCTGTACTGACGATGGTTCCACTACCTTTTTTTCGCTCCACAATCCCCATTGACTGCAGTTCTTCATATGCGGCTACCACTGTACTACGATTCACTTGCAGTTCTTCTGCTAAGGCCCTTTCTGAAGGTAATATGGTTTCCGGTGAAAACTGGCCAGTTGAAATACCTTGTTCAATGTAATCGGCAATTTGTTTATAAATCGGTCTTTTAGTTGTTCGATCGGGTCTCCAATCCACCCAACTCACTCCTTTCCAATCACTTGTAACAAGTAAAAGTGGATGGTCCATTTTTTTAGTAATTGGCGGGTCATTTTTTATAACTTTAACCTTAATATAGGAATCATACGATGTCTAATGAAAAATCAATAATTTTATCATATAGTGAGGATGAAAAACTATGAAGTTTGGCATGATTCTTATCATTGTTGTTTTAATAGCTGCTTTAATTGGTACCCTAGCACTTACTGGGAAACCGGATGAGGACTATAAAAATTCCACAAAACAAAACACTTTAAGGTTGACGGCTATTTATGCCATTGTCATCTTAGCAGCAATCGGAGGCTTGGCTTGGTATATCAGTATGAACTAACATAAATCTTTAGCAGAATACACATAATAAGTTAAAAAAGGTGTGTTCTTCTGTGGATTTCCCTGCCATTCAAACGAATTTTTGGGATGCAGTTTTTGCGATCCCCATCATTATTGTGTTAACTCAACTAATTAAGGTATATTTCAAATTGCCGAAGTGGTTTGTGCCAACCATTGCCCTTCTATTTGGATTAGGAATTTCAATTTTTATTAGTCATAAACACAACACTCTTGGCGGTATATTTATGGGCTGGTTTTACGGATATGCAGCGATTGGAACTTATGCATCGTTAAAAACAAATATTATTTCGTATAGAAATAAGCAAAAGAAATAATTTTAAACTTTCCCTTATTTATCTTATAATTCAAAATCTATTAAAAATTGTTATTTCGAAATTCGAAAATAATGTTACAATACTAATTATTACTTTTAATAGATTGAAGTGAAATGAATGAAAAAAAAGCAACACAAGTTATTATCGGCCAATCTGCTCGTTCCCGATGGGAGGAGATAACAAAAGGTTCTGTTACTCAAAAATTGTTAAGAGAGGTACGTCATTTAGACGTTTTAGTAGTAGCAGATCAGAAGAAATAACAATTAACTGATAACTTCAACTAAACTAAAACGGGTGCTTGAATTCAAGAAGGTAAGGCTGTTAATGGATTTATGGGTAAAATATGCCCAAAGGTGACTATATACATAAAATTTTTCATTCCCTTTTCTTTCCTTTAATTTTGTTACACACCAATCCTGCATTTGCTGAAACAGAGGCTAATCAATTAGAAAGCCCAATAACTTCATTTATGTCGGGTTTGCAACCTGAGACCCTTTAAAAAAGTTGTAGAATTATGGATATTAGGTTTGAAAAAATCAAAGTGGTGCTATTCAATATGCATTGCTTTTGCCATCTCTTCAAAAACATACACGGAGGCAATTTGAACAAAAGGGGTTAGGGTACTGGACAATCAAGTCCGTGGGCAGATAATGTTCTTATTGTAAAAGTAAATAAAAATAGCGATAAAAAGCTACAATATTACAGTTGCATTAACTCATATGCAAATTACTGAAATAAACTATAAGTTCGGATAAAAGAAGGAGGTTGTACCGAAAAATTGTCTAACTCTTTGAATAAATATTCTAATTCTTCTATAAAAAGTGATTCTAATGGAATTAAAAGATTGCTACCTTTTTTAGGTCCTGCCTTTATTGCTGCTGTGGCATATATCGACCCAGGTAATTATGCAACAAACATTTCGGCAGGGTCTAAGTATGGATACACATTATTATGGGTCATTTTAGTTTCTAATTTAATGGCAGTTTTGATTCAGACGATGTCTGCCAAGTTAGGGATTGCAACAGGTAAAAACTTGCCTGAAGTTTGCCGAGAGAAATTTTCAAAGAAGACTTCAATCCTTTTATGGCTTCAAGCTGAACTTGTAGTTATGGCAACAGACCTTGCAGAATTTATTGGTGCATCGCTTGGACTCTATTTGCTTTTTGATATCCCACTTGTTTTCGCTGCTATTATTGCAGCCATTGGTTCATTCGTAATTTTGGAGATTCAAAGGCGAGGAATGCGTCCGTTAGAAGCTGTTATTACAGCAATGATTTTTATTGTAGTAATTGTCTTTGGGGTTCAAGTTTTCTATGCAGCACCAGATGCAGTGGCAATTCTCTCTGGTCTTTTCACACTCAAATTTCAGGATGTAGATAGCGTTTTATTAGGAGCTGGTATGCTGGGAGCAACAGTAATGCCACATGCCATTTATCTGCATTCTGCCTTAACACAAAATAGAATTGTCGGAGAAACCGAAGAAGAACGGAAAAAGATTTTTCATTATGAGTTTGTAGATGTCATTATTGCGATGATTATTGCAGGTGGGATAAACGCCAGTATGTTAATCGTATCAGCGGCTTTATTTAATAAAAACGGACTTAACGTAAGTGATTTAGAAGTTGCCTTTAATGAATTTGGAAAAATACTTGGACCCTTTGTGGCTATATGTTTTGGAATTGGATTGTTATCTGCTGGATTATCAAGTTCTTCAGTTGGTACCATGTCAGGTGACATCATTATGCAAGGCTTTATTAAACGACGCATACCTATTTATTTGAGACGATTTATTACAATGATACCGCCGTTAGGAATAATTTTAATGGGAATTAATCCTTCTAAAGCTCTTGTAATAAGTCAGGTTGTCCTCTCTTTTGGAATTGCTTTTGCTTTAATACCTTTAATAATGTTTACAAGTAACAAAAAACTAATGGGGAAACTTGTAAATCATTCAGTTACGTCGATCTGTGCGTGGATAATTTCTGTACTTATTATAACTCTTAATTTATTTTTGTTATATCATACTTTTATTAACTAAAGAAACTAAAGAAGGCATAACTACAAAGTGATATTTCCTTAAAATAAAATAAATCCTTTTACAATTGATTAGGGCTGCCTTAAAGGTAGCTTTTTTCGTCGTTTCACTAACGGCGTAAGTTTATATGAATTGTACCTTATTCCCAGTGGGTTCGAGGGTTCTATTATAGTTTTTTATGATGTTCTGAACAAACCAATTTTAGAAGGGGATGAATTGATAAGAAAATTATTTAAAAAGTAACTAATTCTACTTTTGACTTACGGGTGTGAGAGTTTAAGGGCCGTGCCATACTTGAGGAAGGAAATAAGGCTTTTTTATTGAATTGACAGTTGATGTATTTAAATAAACAAAAGATAAAAGTTTAATTGTTTTATTACATTACTGATTCTTTTTATTGTTTTTGTAAAAATATTTTGCCAATGACATAAATCTTGTAAAGTAATTAAAGGGTTTGTTAAGAATCCTGAATATCCATTGAACTTTAAGGGTTTTTCTCTAATATGGGTAAGGTAATCTATTTTATACTGGAGGTATAGAAACCATGAAAAAATGCTTGGCCGTTTTAACCCTTTTAGCTTCTGTATTCATGATATCATTTACAGAAGTTTATGCTGCAGGTGTTGGTAATTCATTATTATCTAATCAAGAGACTGTGGTCCCTCTTGCAAAAGCTCATGCACATAATGATTACGAACATACCCATCCATTAACAGATGCCCTGGAGCATGGATTTACGAGTGTTGAAGCTGATGTTTGGCTTGTAGACGGAGAACTCCTTGTAGCCCATAATAAAGAGGATGTACGGCCGGATCGAACATTGAAATCCTTATATCTTGACCCATTGAAGGAAAGAGTTAAAGACAATAATGGAGCGGTTTATCCAGGATATGATAAAGACTTTACCCTATGGATTGATGTGAAATCTGAGGATGTTGCGACTTATCAAGTTATACATGAACAGCTTAATAAATATCAAAATATGCTAACAAAGTTTTTGCCGTCAGGGGTAAAACCGGGGGCAATTACTGTTTATATTTCAGGGAATCGTCCAAAAGAACTAATGGAGAACCAGCCCGTTCGTTATGCAGCCTATGATGGAAGAATGAGTGACCTTGGCTCAGGTGCTCCCAATGAATTCATGCCAATCATTAGTGATAACTGGACTAACCATTTTACATGGATGGGTGTAGGTGAGATGCCAAAAAATGAAAGGGAGAAACTGTACAATATTGTTTCAACCGCACATGCTAATGGCCAGAAAGTCCGTTTTTGGGCTACCCCTGACACCTCATCACCAGCGAGAGATGCTGTATGGAAAGAACTTTTGAATGCGGGTGTTGATTTTATCAATACCGATGATTTAGCTGGCTTGCAGATTTTCTTGATGAATAATGATCCTCATCCATCTGAACCTAATATTACTTGGGAAACCACTCACAAAAATAAATAAAAGCTGAATATTTCGTGTAATTATTTCGGATTATTGGAGAAAGATTAAACACAATAAAAATGAACGAATAGAGTTAATAGTAACAGTGACAAATTTGGTGAAAGCGGAATGGGTAATAGATGAATCTACAATTCAGATAAGTTGAAGTCAACAGTAATTCTCTGTTGGCTTTTTTTGTGCTGAACTGGGAAGAACATTGCGTAAAATAAAAAATCTCGATTCTAAGATATTTTTTCTTGACGAAAATAATTACAGGAAGTAATATGGTTACGCAAAGTAACTTACCGCATCAAGAATCACTTAATAACTAAAAGTTATTTACTTTTGATATATATAATACACATTAAAGTTTGAAGGGAGTGAAATATATGGTGGAAGTGAGTGTTAAACTTCAATTGAGAGGTAAAAATTACCTGACGAATGTAATCGTTAAAAAAGATACACCTGAAGAACAAATTTTGCGTATTGCACAGGAACAACTCGAGAAACAATGGTTAAATTAAAAAAATGAATTTCGATTTCTTCTAGTCCTTAAATGAAAGGAGCAAAAGTCCTTAATTGAAAAAAAAGAAGTTGGAGAAAGAGCTGTAGAGTATGTGAAGGATGGAATGATAGTTGGGCTGGGAACCGGGTCCACTGTATTGTTTACCATTACTAAGCTTGGGAAATTAGTTCAACAAGGACTTTCTATTAAAGGAATCCCTACTTCCAAACAAACGGAAAAATTGGCAACAGAAGTAGGAATCCCACTTGTTTCATTTAAAGAAATTGATCAAATCGATGTCGCTATAGATGGTGCCGATGAAGAAAAAATAAATTAGGTTGTCTCTAGGGCATTCTTTTCTTAGTCTTTAGTTCTAAGGAAGTATTTTACAATTATAAGGAGAAATAAAAATGGAATCAATGACCTTTGTCTTATTTGGAGCAACGGGGGATTTAGCTAAGAGGAAAATATTCCCTGCTCTTTACAATTTGTATATAGATAAAAAACTACCTCAACCAATATCGATAATTGGACTCGGAAGAGGGGAACTATCACATGATGATCTTCAAGAAAAAGTAAAAGAATCGATTTTAACCTTTTCGCGCCGCCTGGAGCATGATGTTACCGAAATGGGGGAATTTGTTTAGGCTTTTCGCTATAGCAGGTTGGATGCAAACAAAATAGTGGATTATCAAAAATTGCTGCAGATGGTAAAGAAAAGAGAAGAGGAACTGCAAATTGCGGAAAATCGTTTGTTTTACCTTTCCGTTGCACCTGAATTTTTCGACCTCATTTCATTAAATATAAAAAATAGCGGACTTGGTGCAACAAGTGGATGGAAACGTTTAATAATCGAAAAACCATTTGGACATGACCTCCAATCCGCTCGCGAGCTTAATGCAAAACTTAGCCAAGCATTTAATGAGGAGGAAATTTATCGAATTGACCATTACTTGGGTAAACCAATGGTTCAGAACCTTGAGGCTTTGGAATTCGCGAACCCAATACTTCAATCCATTTGGAACAAGGATCATATTGCGAATGTCCAAATCACCGCAAGTGAGACGGTTGGCGTTGAAAAAAGAGCCGGTTATTATGATCATGCAGGCGCGATACGCGATATGGTGCAAAATCACATGATGCAATTGCTCATGATGACCGCCATGGATTTGCCTTATAAGATAAACGCGACTGAAATCCGAAATGAGAAACGGAAGGTAATGGAAGCCCTTCGCCCTATAGGTAAAGAGGATGTTCAAGCCCATATTGTTCGTGGCCAGTACATTTCCGGAGAGATGGATGGTAAGCAAGTTATAGCTTATAAAGAGGAACCGGGAGTAGATCCTTCATCTCAAAATGACACATTTGTGGAAGC
>NZ_JBALSN010000091.1:0-1709 GCF_036966985.1 Neobacillus drentensis
ATCCTGTTGCATACAAGTCCTCCTCAAATTTCGGTTTACCATCATATTTTTAACAACCACACGAATTTTATTTAAAGAAATAGGACCATCCCGAATGTGTTTTTAATACATAGACTCTTTAATGGCTCTCCAATTTATATGAGGAATATTCATCCAATATAGAGTATAATGAAGGTTCGGATTTTTATTTTCAAGGAGAATCTAATTATGAAGCAAACCTTTACCTTAAAGGAAAAAACAAAGCAAATATGTATCTTGTTAATTCCGATCTTAATTACACAGCTTGGCATGTTTTCGATGGTGTTTTTTAATACAATTATGTCGGGGAAGTTCAACTCTACAGCGTTAGCAGGAGTGGCGATTGGCTCCTCCATTTGGAGTCCCATTTTTACTGGGATAAGCGGTATTCTCCTTGCTGTTTCACCCATTGCGGCACAACGCTTTGGGGAAAAAAAGAGCAATGAAGTCGCATCCGTTGTAAAGCATGGAATTTATCTCTCAATATTGATTGCGCTAGTGGTTATCCTTTTTGGCTTCTTTTTGTTAGACCCTATTTTAGATAAAATGAATTTGAATACCGGTGTTCAAGAAACGGCTTTTCATTATCTAATCGGACTTAGCTATGGAATTCTGCCATTATTTATTTTTAATGTACTACGATCATTTATCTATGCACTTGGCAAAACACGGGTCATCATGATCATTATGCTTTTGTCGTTGCCATTGAATTTCTTTTTGAACTATGTGCTCATTTTTGGAAACTTAGGCTTTCCAGAGCTTGGTGGGGCGGGGGCAGGTTACGCAACATCAATAACATATTGGGGGATTATGGTGATGACTGTGTTTATCGTCAGAACCCAAGAACCATTCTCATCGTACCCGGTATTTGCCGATTTCAAAGAATTTTCGTGGGATAAATGTAAGGAGATATTAAAGATCGGCGTTCCGATGGGGCTTTCAACTTTCTTTGAAACAAGTATGTTCGCTGTGGTTACGATTCTATTAAGTAAGTTTAATGTCACCACGATTGCCGCCTATCAATCAGCCTTAAATATCGTTTCCTTTTTGTATATGATTCCAATTAGTATTTCGACGGCACAAACGGTCCTTGTTGGATATGAGGTAGGGGCTCGGCGCTATAAAGATGCGAAACAATACAGCTGGTTGGGGATTTATCTAGCGATCTTGATTGCTGTTTTCACAGGATTATTTGTCGTGATTTTTCGCTATCAAGTTGCCGGTTTTTACTCGAATGAAATAGAGGTGATTAATTTAACCGCCAATTTCTTGATCTTTGCGCTGTTTTTCCAAATTTGTGATGCCATTCAGGCGACAGCACAAGCGGCCTTAAGAGGCTATAAAGATGTTAATCTAGCCTTTATTATGACCTTAATCGCTTATTGGTTAATCTGTCTTCCAGCAGGATACCTGCTTGCCCACTACACAAGTCTGGGAGCAAGAGGCTACTGGCTCGGTCTAACCATCGGCCTCCTCGCCGCAGGAATAGCCCTATCCATCAGGCTCATCTATATCCAAAAACGAAAATTCGTCAATAAAGCAGTTATGTAGTGGATATGGATGTTTTAATTATTGGTGTCAGGCACCACAAAAATACAATTGTGCAATTATGTCCTCCTGGAGTGGATACTTTGCCGAAGTGAGGACAAAAAAGGTCATGTAGAATTCTTACATGACCTTTTTTGTCTCTT
>NZ_JBALSN010000092.1:0-130 GCF_036966985.1 Neobacillus drentensis
GCTACTAATCAATTTCTTTTCTGATGTTTACTTTTAAATACGATAGAAAATCTGTTCAAATAAATCTGTTATACAAAGGACTGGTTTAAAGGTCATTATTGATTTTATAACTTGTTGATTGGAGCGGAAG
>NZ_JBALSN010000092.1:259-696 GCF_036966985.1 Neobacillus drentensis
ATTTGTCGACAGTCTGAAGTGGAAAGAGTGATGTCACTACTCTTTCCACCTTTATAATTTTGTTGAAATTTTTAATTTTTCGCTTTTCCTGCTTCTACATCAAAGGTTAATTTCGTGCTCGCTTCATAATAATATGTGGATAATCCCATATTATACTTATCCTTTGCTTCAACGAAAATAGTATAGGTGCCTGGATTTTTTGCTGTCCATTTCAAAGTATTGCTGACCCCATAATCTTGTAATACGATTACTGCTCCCTTTTTATCTAGGATATAGAAGCGATATTCAGGGCTCCTGCTTCCTTCTGAAGTAGCAGTAAACTGAATTGAATCTTTAAAGACCTGTGTACCAGGCTTGTCTGTTGCGACACTCACAGTAGTAACTTTTTCGTCTTGGACTGTTTTTTCAGTCTCTAAGCTTACATTGCCCGCTTTGTC
>NZ_JBALSN010000092.1:724-40025 GCF_036966985.1 Neobacillus drentensis
GTAAATTCACCTTCAGCAGTAGCTGTTGCTGTGCCAATCTCTTGACCGTTTACGTGAGCATTAACTGTTGTTCCCGCCTCTGCTGTACCTTTGATAACTAGGTCGTTATCTTTCACATCACCGTTTACTACAGGTGCTGCTGGTGCAGTTACGTCCCTTACAGTTATTTCAGCCGCTGCACTTACATTACCCGCTTCGTCAGTAGCTGTTACAGCAATCTTCACGCCTGCTACTTGTTTAGCTATGGTCATTGTAAATTCACCTTCAGCATTAACTGTTGCTGTACCTATTTCTTGGCCTTCTACTTTTGCGACAACTCTAGAGCCCACTTCTGCTGTTCCATTGATTACTTCATCAGCATCAGTCATAGCATTTACAGACGGTGCTTCTGGCGCAGTTGTATCTGCTGTTCCAATTAATTCTTTCGTATCTCTTACACGGATACGTGTACCCTGTGCAAAAGCACCAGATAAACCAACTGCTTCTAATGTGTCACCCGTTTTAAGAACTGGTACCTGAACATTGCTTTGGTTCACAATGTATCCATCCGTGAACACTAACACATCACCAGAACCATCATTGATGACATAAGAATTTTCATCAAACTTAGATACGACTTGACCCTTAACTTTAACTAGGAATCCTTGGTTGGCAGCAGAAGTTGCTTCGCCAGTTGGTACTAGTTTCGGTTGGACAGGATCACCTGATCCAAGTTTAATAACATCTTTTGCAAAGCTAGTAAACTCTAATTCAATATTATTATCAAATCTCTTAATGTGGCCATAGACACGTACTTTGTCACCTGGTTTCAACGAACCATCTGGAACTTCAAGGTAAGCCATGATGCCGCCAGTCTCATCTTGTAAGTTGAACGCATCAAAGAAGACACCTGCTCCAGTTGTAACGGTTCCTTCTACCACTACATCTGTATCATCAGCCAGTTTACGTACATCTGCGATATTTTGAACACTCATTTCACGATGTGCCAACCAATTGACTGAGTTAAAAATTAATTCGTCGTTACCCTTTGGTTCAAAAGATTCATCCATCTGCTTATCATTAAAGATGTTCATCCCTGAAACAATGATTCGTCCGTTTTCGCCAATTTCCTCAGAGGCGATTAATGGAATGGCTGAACCGCCTGTTGCATCAGAAACGGCATCATAGGTATATCCGCCTTTAATATTTCCTTGGTACGTTGTTTCATTTCCTTTTGCAAGGATCGTTACCTTACTTGTTTCTGTTAATGCCTGATTGTCAGCGCCAGATAGACTTGTTCCGCTATAGTAATCGACAAACGATACGCGGTCAGTTATATGGTTGGATACTAATCCTGGATGTACTCTGACTGCATACGGGCTGACAGCTGGATCACTCCAGAAGTTTCCACTCTTACTATCATCAAATACGCCATCATTACCCATACGGATCGCAGAACCAAGATCACTCAATAATCCGTTATTAACGGTAGGATCTGTGGTACCATTATTGCTCTTACCAGCCATTAATAAAGACCCGCCATTTTTCACAAACTTTGTAACGGCTGCTCTTTCATCGGTTGTAAGAGCTGTTCTTGCATGTGTTAACACTAACACTTTCGCACTGCTTAACACTTCATCTGTTAAGGCTGCTTTATTTTCAGCAACAGTGTATCCTTCTTTTTGAAGCATAAGTGTAAAGGCTTTTAAGTTATCCTTATACGTTCCACTGTCACCACTTGTATTTTCGTTAGAATGGTTCGCATCAATTAATACCTTAATGCCAAGCGGCTCTTTGATTTTTACAGGTAATGTGTATTGAACATCGCCAAGTTCAAGTCCGTCTAAGGATGTAACTACCGCAATGATATTATGGTCGCCTTTAATTGGGCTAGCCCATGTAGCTGTTGCTGTTGCGGAAGCTTTAGATAAAATAGATGAGATATTATTTGTACCAATAAAATTCTCAGTTTTTACCTCATCATAATAGAAATCTACTTTTAGATTTTTAACGACTTCAGTACCATTGTTTGCAACTGCTGCCTTTAATGTAGCAGGGTTGCCGCCAACGATAACTCCGCCATCAATATCAATTCCATTTACTTTTACATCTACTGATTCTTCTTTTGACCAAATTGGAGAAGAATAAATACGTTCGCCGTCCATTTGAGTAACTTTAACAACAAACCATTGCTGGCCGCCTGTTACTGTATATTCTGGTGCCCATGTGAAGTCTTTTTCCATTGGTGTAATGGAAGCTGCTACTTTACCTCCATTGGTAATCAATTCAACTTTTTGAATTCTATCATCTGACTTATATGATGCTGGAAGATAATCATAGTCAGTAGTATTTTTTGCTTCTGCAACTAAGTCACTACCAGAGATTGTGAAGTTTAGTTTCTTACTATCAACTGTTGATCCCATATAATAGCCATTAGATGATACATCTAATGTGAAGTTCGGATCTTCTTCCATGTACACGCGCATATTACGCATTGAGTTCATTAAGGAATCTTGAGAAAGATCGTCTGCAACGATAACTGTACGAGCATTGATTTGACCCCATGTTCCTTCATGGTTATCTTCACCATACGTAGGAGCAAGGTGCCAGCCTAAATCTAGTGTTGAGAAGTATTTTGCCTCGGCATTGGCATAGCCGTAGTGACCAGAACCATTACCTACTTCAAGCATGGTAAATAATTTATCTACATCGCTATTGTAAGGCTTAAAGTTGTTAAATGCATTGGCTGACATATCAGGGTGGTTAAATTGACCAACGATATTGTCATACGTTAATACCCATGCATAATACTGGTTTAAGTCTTGGTATTGCTTACCGTTAATGTTACGGTCGATAAAATTATCTGTTCCAAAGATATTTGAGTGACCCCATGTAGTCGAAGTCATTTCAAATGCTGGGAATACTACATATTCACCGTTCTTTGTATATTTTGTCGCAAGGTCTTTCGTTGTTTGCCACTGTGTTCCACCGGAACGTTCTTGCATCACAGTTGTGCCATCTTTTGCTGTACGGTTAACTGTATCAGTTCCTAATTTTTCTGGGTCAATATCATGTGAGTGGTCAGAGAAGGCAAACCAATCGTAATTGTATTTTTGACCAGCTTTTAAGGCATCTTCTGGCGTTCCCGCACCATCATGTGAGATGTTGGTATGGTTGTGTGTTGTTCCACGGTAGTGGTTTCCGCCATCAAAACGTGGAACGATTTCAAACGTCCATTCCTTTGTATTCGTGTTTCCTTTTGTATCTGTTGCAGATACTTTTACAGTGTGGACCCCAATTGAAAGATCCGCTGTTGGTACATATTTAACCTGCATTTTTGTAATAGTAGCTTCTGGAGTTTTCAGTTCTTGGTCATCAAGCCAAATTTGAACAGATGACTCATTAACTCCGCTTGGGTCATTAATTAATGCTGATATTTCCGGATGTGGGGTTTCCACTTTTGCACCTTTTTGAGGTGTCTCCCCGCTGAAAGCAGGACCAGTTGTATCTTCAATCACTGCTACGGCATAAGGTGCTCCACTCGTACCAGCGGATTGTACTTTCGTACCAGCTTTTGCTTCAATATAGTAGTCGAAGCCGTTTACTGGTACGCTCGCTGCATCCAATGTTACGGTATAACGACCCGCACCATCATTCCCCATTGTTAATGGAGTATAGTCAGTAGCTCCTGTGGCACGATAGTAAGTAGTTACACTATCTGCACCATCTGCATTAGCTACAAACTCAACGTTTGTATCTTTGTAAACTTCTTTTAATGGGGTGTGTGTAATTCCTAAGATTGACGCAATATCTTTCACGTCACGTGGGTATACTTGGTATCCACTAACGTGTGTAGCATTTGATGTGTATTGACCAACAATACCTGTGATGGAGTAGCTTTTACCAATTACTAGATCGGTATCTGGCTTGATGCCTGTCTTCTCCATTACTCGTAAAATAGTTGGTTTATTATTTTCATCAACGATTGTTACATTGTAATTTGGTGCAGTTACTTCTACTGCGGAAATTTTCCCTGTTACTTTTACAAGGCTTCCTTCAAGAGGTTCAGCTGTTGCAAATGTAGTTACTTCAGGAATGGTTACTTCCTTAACCGTTGGAAGTGCTAGGCCTTCATCCAATTTCTGAATTGCTGTAGGCTCAAACTCAGTCATTCCCTTATAAACGATGACTTTACCTGTAACTCGTAACTTGTCACCGCGTTGTACAGTTAGACCCGAATCAAGGCTTCCAAAAACATTGATTCCGCCTGTTGCATCTTGGATATAGAAGTTGTTCTTCTGTGTACCTAAAATACCATTTTGAATTGTTACGATACCTTCAACTGTGAAGAACCCGTTTAGGTTTGTTAGAATCCCTCTCGAGTCAGTTGCTTTCACTTCGTTAAGCGGTGTGATTGTATTCAACACAGCTTTTTCAATTGCTACAGGAGCACTTTCAAGCATGATACCTTTCGCTGTGCTATATTGCTGTGTTACATAAACTTGATCAGGTGCACTAGTGTTTATTTTAATATTAAAATCTCCTGTTGCGCCTGCTGTTGCTGTTTCAAGTAGTTCAGTTGCATTTGCTGCGGCATATACATTGATGACGGAATCCTTAACAGCTGCGCCTGCATTACCGATTAATGTTCCTACACCACCTGATACCATGTAGTTCAATTTATCAACAGCAACATTTGATGATGCTTTGGCTACATCAATTTGAATAGCCGCACTTTCGTCCATATCGCCTTGTTTAGCAGACACATAAACAGCTGGAAGTGCTGCAGTTGCTGTAAAGCTGATTTCAAAGGAACCGTCAGCTGCTGCTGTTGCTGTACCAAGCGCTGTTCCCTTTGCTGCTGTTTCATATACCTTCACAGTTGAGCCAGGTTCTGCAGCTAGGGCTCCACCTTTAACTGTTACTGAATTATCCTGTTGTTGTAAAAATTGAATCGAATTTCCTTTTGGCTGCAAGCTGATTACTGGAACCATTGGGGCTTCAGGAGTGCTTGCTGTGTTTCTTGGTGTAGTGACTGATCCTACTAAGAAGTCTGCTGAGTTATCATTAGTGTCCCATGCATTACCTTTTCCTGATGCTGGATCTGTGTTTGCATAGGGTCTACGCTGAGCACTCGTAGAATTAGATAAAGCCTTGGCCGGACCTGGTCCTTCAAATGTGGTTGCTGATCCAAATCCTACTAAATCTACAACAACATCATCTTTATTTACTAATCTTACTTTCCCATTATCTTTTGCCATAGCAGAAGATCCTGTATCATCCGTTGCAGGGAGTTCTGCTCCATTTGCTCCGCCTGCTTGCGAAATTAAGTAATACCCATGCGAAGGAATAGTTTTAGTAAGTTTAGTTACATTAGTGGTAGTTGAAAATGCTCCAGCTGCGGAGGCGTATTGTACATACCAATCCTTTAGATCTATAGATTGATCTGTAGGATTATATAACTCAATAAAATCTTTATTGTATGGAGCACCACTATTACCCCCTCCTCCATACACTTGAGAGATAACAATATGATCAGCCTGTTCTGCATGTGCTCTAGTAACTAGACCACTTGGCAAAAAGGTACTGACCAAGAGAAGTGCTGCCATAGACGTACTTGTCCAGCGCTTAAACTTCCTATGTCCTGCTTTCATCCATCTACCACCCTTTGTAGTAATTTCATTTACCCTAGTAAAAAACGCTTACATTGCTTTCACACCAAGGATTTATATTACTCTATAATTCTACAAAATTTTCAATACTTTGGATATAGAAATATTTATACTATTATTTCTAAATAGCCAAAATAATTTTTCAATACTGTATACAAATATGGATAAAATGTGATTATATTAAGGAGGTTTTGCCCTTAATATAAATTTTGGTATATTCCGTAAATTATTTTAAAATAATGTTCAGGAGGTTAATTCGTGCTTTCATTTTCCTGCAAAATTCGACGAAATGTGAGATTTTTTGATAGAAACCGTTATTTCTGTAGTTTTTTATCCATCCTTCTTATTACCCTAATTTGTTTCCCTAAACTCGCCAATGCCCATGCATATAGTGCTAGTTATACAAAAATAACAATGGATGAGAAGAAAACTGAATTGGTCTTTACTCTTGATACTTTATCCCTTATTGAACTATTACCCCAAATTGACCTAAATAAAAACTGGGTCTTGGAAAAATCAGAAATAGAAAAAGAAAGGCATCATATCGAGGAGTTAATTACTGAAGGCTTAACGCTAGACAAGGATAACACGGAACAAACCCCTAAAGTAGAGACAATGAAGCTGGTTAAAAAGGAAAATAAAGAATTTCTTTCCACGACTATGACCTTTCCAGCCTTTTCGGCTGGGAACACGATCATTTATAATGATGGCTTTTATTTTAATGATACAGGTACGAATTATGTTGATCTGATTTCCGCTTCCTATATGGGCCAGTCTAGTGAGGCCGTATTACAGGGGAAGGAACGGACTTGGACGATTCTTTTAACTGAGGTACAGCAAGAACAAGGACAGGATCAAACTACCCAACCTGAACCTGGTACGGAACAGCCACAACCAAAGGCAGCTCAACCAGTGGAGCAAACATCAACTTCTTCGTGGTTTTCATTTTTCAAATTAGGGATGCTCCATATTATAACTGGATATGATCACTTATTATTTCTTTTTGCCTTGTTGTTAAGAAAACAAACCCTCAAACAATATATATCTATTGTCACGTCCTTTACGCTGGCACACAGCATCACCCTTAGCCTTGCTGTATTAGGTTGGATCACGTTACCTTCTCGTTTTGTTGAAGCAACGATCGCCTTTAGTATTTGTTACGTGGCTTTAGAGAATATTTTCCGGAAGGAGATTAGACACCGCTGGAGTATCACTTTTCTGTTTGGTTTAATTCACGGTCTTGGGTTTGCTAGTATTTTAAAGGAAATGGAGATTGCTAAAAGCCACCTTGCTGTTGCATTAATTAATTTTAACCTAGGGATTGAAGCGGTGCAGTTAGCGATTGTCCTTTTACTATTACCTCTACTTACTTATTTGTTTAAACTAAAAATCTCACGTAGATTCATCCAAATTGGTTCATTGATTATATTTATTTTAGGAGCGATTTGGCTTGTGGAACGAATCTTTTCATAGATTCTATTAAACCGAAAAACCCCTGAAAAATTCTTTCAGGGGTTTTTCTTGTTAACTTATTACTTAACCGTTACTTTCTTAGCCTTACTTACATTGCCAGCTTTGTCGATGGCTACGACTTCAACCACTTTGCCAGCTTTTTGTTTAGCAATTGAGATGGAGAACTTGCCATATTTATCAGCAGTTCTATTACCAATCGATTTGTCGCTCACTTTCACTACTACTGTTGAATAGGCTTCTGCTTTACCAGTTACTTTGGTAGTTTTTACAGTAATTTTATCAACAGAAGGTGTGCTTGGAGCTTTTTTATCAATCACAAATTTGACAGTTGTTTTGTTTCCAGCAGCATCAATAACCACTAATGTGTAGCTTCCGTCAGTTTTCACCGCTGTTTTCGTTGGAATCGCTCTTCCATTTAATAATGCTTTACCTTCATTAAAGTAGATGGTTACATCTTTGTTGTAAAGTCCGTTGTTTGCCACACCTGTTACGACTGGAGCCTTTTTATCAATCGTAAATTTCACTGTTGTTTTGTTGCCTGCAGCATCAGTTACTACTAGTGTGTGGACTCCTTCAGTTGCAACGAGTGTTCCACTTCTAAATGCTTTTCCGTCTAATGTTGCAGTTCCTTCGTTAAAGGTAACAGTAACATTTTTATTGTAGATACCGTTATTAACTACTCCGCTTATGACTGGAGCAATTTTATCAAGAACGGTAACAGTAGTTGCTTCACTCTTATTACCAGATGGGTCAGAGACAACGATAGTTAATTCAGTATTGGCTCCTAGAGCAGATTTTAAAGATACAGAGAATTTACCATCAACACCAGTTTTTGCAGTGCCAAGAACATCTTTTCCGCTAGAAACAGTTACTGTAGAACCAACTTCAGCTGTTCCAGTTACCACTTTATCTTTGTTGCTTACTGCATTTACGACAGCTTTATTAGGTGCAACGACATCAAGAACCATTGCAGAACCAATTGGACTTAAGTTGAACGATAAATCAACTGAGAATGCAAATAATAAAGTACCTTCTTTAAGCGGCGCCAATAATGGTGCGCTGAAATTACCATTAGCATCAGCTGTTAAATGTAACTTCAAATTGAATCCATTTGTAATATAAACATGTGTTCCTGGTTCTGCACCGTGACCTTTAATTTCCGTAGAAATATTGGTGATTGGATCAAGGACAGGAGCAAATGGATCCGTTACGTCGGTTACTTTCACTTTTGATTCGGTACTAACATTCAGAGCTGAATCTGTTGCTGTTACAACTAATTCCGTACCTGCTCTTTGAACAGCAATATCAACTGTAAAACTTCCATCATCTGAAGCAGCGGCTGAACCAATCACAGTTCCATTTGCCTTCACTTCAACTAGTGCATCAGCTTCAGTTTTACCTGTTACCGTTGTTGATTGATCATTAACCTCATTAACTACTGGAGCAGCCGGCGCCTCTTTATCAAGGACAATTCTTCCTTCAATTTGGGAAGTAACTGGTTGTGGTAAGGATTTGAAATACTGAATAAATCCATCTAAGTCAACTACGTTTGTTACTCGATTTTTACCAGATTTAAGGACGAAGAAGTTATCACCGCCGTCAGCCATAAAGTTGTTTACTGTAATAGTGTATTCTGCTGTTGGATCTATTGGACTACCATTTTCTAGATAAATATCAAGCACCTTACTGCCATAGGGCTTATTATCGCTCCAAGTATATTTTAAACCTGAAATTGCCATGATTTTATTATAGCTTGGTGGTGCTTGGAATTGTTGATTTAATAAGGTTCTAATCTGATCACCAGTGAGAGTCATAGTAACTAGATCATTACCAAATGGCTGAACCTTGAATAAATCACCCCAAGTGATTGTTCCTTCTGGAAGAGGGTTACGGATACCGCCAGAATTCATAAATCCTAATTGTGTGCCTGTTACAGAGCGCATACCATCAGCAATTAAATTACCAAGAGCAGATTCACCAGAAGCATTTGCCACATTAGTAATTGCAGCAGATGTAGAACCAACTACTTGACTGACAACTGGTTTAATATCTTCTTGATAGCTATCAAGTTCTGCTTTAATTTTTGCATTTGCTGTGATTTTGCTATGAAGTGTGTCTACCACTTCAGCCTTTGTTTGGTCCTTGATCACATCTCCTGTAGTAGGATCAATTGTTAAATCAATATCAGAGAAAGCAGTCCCATAAGACCAAGACTGAACTAATACTTTTCCTTCAACGTTTGTATTGAGATATTTATGGTCATGTGCACCATAGATAACATCAACTGCAGGATCGATTTCTTTTGCCATGTCAACAACTTTTCCGGTTGCTGCTGTACCATCTGTTTTGGATGTACCTGGATTATGGGCAAGAACAACGATTGTTTTTACGCCCTGATCAGTTAATTCTTTTGCATATTTGTTAACTGCAGTTACTTCATCAGTAAATTTAACACCTGCTACACCGCTTGGAGTAACGATTGATGGTGTATCAGCTGTAACAACACCAATAAAGCCAATTTTAACGCCATCTACTTCTTTAACAGCATATGGAGGTAAAATTGTTTCATTTGTTTTTTCATCCACTACGTTTGCTACAACGTAATCCATGGTTGAACCAGTAAACTTGCCATATTTCGCTTCATATTGTGCAGTTTTCGGATGATCTCCACCGTGGATTAAACGCTTCATTTCTGCTACGCCTTCGTCAAATTCATGGTTACCGATTGTACCAACATCCATTCCGATTTCATTCATCATACGGATTGTTGGCTCATCTTGTAATAATGCAGATACTGGCGGGCTTGCTCCAACAAGGTCACCAGCTTGTAGCATTAGGGTATTTGCAGGGTTTGCTGCTTCTCTGTCTTTTAGGTAAGCGGCTAACCATTCGACACCGCCAGAGTAATCGACAACTTTACCAGTAGAGTCTTTGATAGATCTCCAAGTATCAAGCTGACCATGGAAGTCATTGATTCCTAATAATTGAACGTGTACGTTTTGGTCTAATTCATAAAGTTCGTACCCTGCTTTAGTTGTTGATGCCCCTAGGTCTTTTACCTCTGGTTGTTGTCCAAGGTATGCTTTTGCATCTGGAGCAGAGTGGAAAACAACCTTTGCTACGCCGCCAATCGGTGCAATCTTCCAGTTGTTATCTGCCACAGGATTGATGTTACCTTGCGCACTGATATAATCCATAAGGATTTGACGGTTTTCGAACGGAGAATCTACGACAGGTTTTAAATTCTTCAATTCAGCTAGACCGCCGCTTCCTCCAGCACGATAGTTATTAGTCGCAATGATGAATTTTTGGTCCATTTTAACAGGAGTTCCATCCATCATTCTTAGATTAACAACACGTTCACCTTTTGGCTTCGTCACATCAATGTCGTATTTCACACCATCAATGACATCATAATTGTAAGGGCGGAAATCGTAATCAAGTAAATCTTGCGGTTCTGCATTATTCGGATCAATTGTATTGAATTGTTTTGCTGATTCTTCAATCCATCTCTTCACTTGATCGCCTGTAACCTCCAGAGCCTTTAAGGTGTTATCGAACAAATATAAATCCGCAGCACTCTTAATGGTTACATCGCCTTTAGCAATGTTTGTATAATCACCTACGCCACCGCGGCCGCCTTTAAATGGAGCTGCTGCAGCAAGGACTGGATAATCCTTATATTCTGTGTTCGCAATCGCCTTTTTCACGTAATCCATCTGTGCAGCATTAACAATTTGTGTGGAAGCGTCATCCATGACACGTGTGAAGAAGCTGTGCATCGGAATTTCTGTCGTTCCGAGTTTTCCATTAACATATGCCCTTGTTTGGTCGTGAATAGTTTGTGCATCACTAACAATTGTCGCGTCTGGTGCAGTGTCAGCAGAAACTGGACGGTTAACCGATTTAGAATTAGCCTTATCAACAGACCAGTTGCCGTTTGCATCTTGTACAAGTGCTAAATCGAGGACACCTAGGTTATTTCCCCAGAAGCCTGCTTCAACCGCTTGAACTCCATTAATTGTACCATTGGTGTTATCAATGCCAGTCTTGCCTGTAAATGATGCATCACCAGGGAAGTTTACGTGTGCATGTCCGAAAAGCATCGCATCAATACCTGGTACTTTTGTTAAATCATATACAGCATTTTCCGCTGCTTCTTGTCCTTCCGCAGCAATATCACAGCCAGAGTGTGCAACTGCAACAATGACATCTGCACCATCTGCTTTCATTTGTGGGATAAATTTATTCGCTTGGGCAACAATATCTTTTGTAATGACTTTTCCAGTTAGGTTATCTTTATCCCACTGCATGATTTGCGGTGGTGCAAAGCCGATGACCCCAACCTTAATCACATGTTCATTGCCGGCAGCATCCTTAATCGTTTTGTCTACAATTTTATATGGAGTGAAATAGTTAACATCATTGGTTGAGTCGGAATCGTGGTCGTCCTTATAAATGTTAGCGTTTACAATTGGAAATTGTACTTCTTCCTGTACGTCTTTTAAGTAGTCTAAACCATAGTTGAATTCATGGTTCCCAACTATACCTGCATCATATTTTAAATAGTTCATTGCTTTGTAAATAGGATGAGTATCGTTTGGTCCTAATTTATTTACTTTTGCCACATAACTTGCAAGTGGATTTCCTTGAATCGTATCACCAGCGTCAAATAGCATAGAATTGTCGACTTCAGATCTAGCTTGTTTAATTAATGTAGCTGTTTTTGCTAAACCATAATTTGTTACAGGTGCATCTTTGAAATAATCGTACGGCAATACATTAGAATGCAGGTCCGTAGTTTCTAAGATTCGTAGTGTAGCCGTATTCCCTGTTCCTTCAGCTTTTGCAGCCTGTGGGAAAATATTTAATGGAACAGTTGTAAGCGCTAACGCTGTTGCTAGAGAAGTATTAAGCATACGTCGTTTCATGCTTCTTTTTATCTGTCTCTTCACACTTTTTCCGCCCTTCGACAAAATAATTAGTATTGCATGACTATTCTACTAACTTTTCCAAAAGAATAATAGACCTTTATTCAAAAATTAATCATTTATTTACAAAAATATATTTTGAGAATTCTTCTTTTTAATCTATTGTTTTAAAGAAACTACCCAATTTCTTATAGATTATTCATGAAAGAATTATTACCAATAAATCCAGTTAAAAAATATGTAAGTTTTTCAAATATATGTATTAAATTTCGATAAATTCTGCTATTCTAAAATATAGTTCAAAATACCGTTGTGGAGGAAAACTAGATGAGAGCTAAAAAAAAGAAAAAGAGAACGTGGCTCCGCGTAACTGGAACTGTGTTAATTTTACTATTAATTGGAGTAGGTGTTTATGCCTATTCCGTATATAATTCATTAACAAATGCTGTCGAAACTATGCATCATCCTGTCGACCGGACATCAGATAAGCGGACTGAGGAAGTATCCTTGCAAAACAAACAGCCGTTTTCCGTTTTACTTTTAGGGGTCGATCAGCGTAAAGGGGATAGAGGCCGATCAGATACCATGATTGTTTTATCTGTTAATCCAAAACTCAATTCGGTAAAGATGCTTAGTATCCCACGAGATACACGTACGGAAATTGTCGGAAAAGGTACAGAGGATAAAATTAATCATGCCTATGCATTTGGCGGCGAAGAAATGGCAATGAACACGGTTGAACACTTTTTAGATATCCCAATTGATTACTTTGTAAGAGTGAACATGAAAGGCTTTAAGGATATTGTTGATGCCGTTGGCGGAATAACAGTGGATAATGATCTGGACTTTTCTTATGGCGGCTATCATTTTCCTAAAGGGGAAGTGACCTTGAATGGCAAAAAAGCTCTTGCCTATACTCGAATGAGGAAAGAAGACCCGCGCGGAGATTTTGGCCGCCAAATACGCCAGCGTCAAATAATCCAAGGCGTTATTAAGGAAGGTGCCAGTTTATCTTCACTTGCCAATTACAGTGATATATTTACTGCACTCGGGAAAAATGTAAAAACAAATCTCAACTTTGATCAAATGGTTTCTATTCAAAAAAACTATAAAGGTGTTAGTGGTAATATTGATCAAATGACCATCGAAGGCAAAGGAACAAGAATTAACGGTATCTATTACTATGTCGTTTCCGATGACGAAAAAGAACGACTTCAAACAGAAATGAAAACACAGTTGGAAACTACTTGAGGTAACAAAACAGTCTGCCAGAAGATTTGGCAGACTGTTTTTTTATTAGCATTATTCATTAATTTCATACCAATATTCATTTCCTAATGAATCACGATATTCGATCAAATAATAATACCATGAATATTTTGATGGCTTGGTATAGACAAGCGTATTCGAACCTGACTTCACCGTATATTGCTTTTGGGCAATTTGCGGACTGCCCTCATAGCTATAAACATGAACGGTAGCCGTAACCTGTTGCGTTGTGTTAATTTTCAGCTGTAATTGATCGTTATAAATTTGATCGGAAGCTAAGTGAAAGCCAAAACTATGTAAAATTAACCACGCAGGATTACCTGTTGAAGTCATTTTCCCTTTAACAGACTTTTGCCCGTAGGCATTCTTAGCGGTGATGACATAATAATAAGTGTCATCCTTTTCATCGCCACTAAGCCAGCTAAAATATTGGCCGCCTTCGTTTACTGCTTTATCTTGGTCAATGGTTTTAATCTTTTGATTTGATTGATTATAAATTTCAATTGTCACATTTGCTGCCCGTGATAGTTTGTAATGTACCTCACTGCCTTCACCTGGATAGAACATGACGACAGCAGGATAACTAATCTCGATTTTATTGAGCTCGACATGAACATTTCCCGAGTAGATTTGAGTGATATTATACTTATCAACAACTTTAATTTTAAACTGATATAGACCATCGTTAAGCTGGTTGTTGGCATCATCCGTCCCATTCCATGTAAACGAGTGCTGCCCCGCTAATTCGGCTGCATCTGTTTTAATAGTAGATAGGCGTTTACCGCTTTGATAAATTCCAATTGTCACCTTTCCAGATTTGTTTAAGGTATAGCCGATGGTCATGGTTCCTTTTGTTTTTAAATAATAATCTTTCCCCGTCGCAATAGAAGGCACACGCCAGTCCTGCAGGATCAGCGAAGCGCTGTTCATCTTAGTTAAATTCCCAGCCAAATCCTTTAACTGAACGAAGTACCGATAATTCCCTTCAGGTACCAGTTGATTTTTATCATTTTTCCCGTTCCAACTAGCAGTGATTGTTCCAACGCCCACTTTTTTATTAATTAACTTCTTAATGATGGTCCCTTTTTCATTGACAACAGAAACGACCATATAACTGGTTTCTTTTACATTCACTTTTATGGTGTTCGTGGTTTTTGTATTCATTTTAAAGAGTGTGGATGATAGCGTGATTTTCCCTGTTGGACGGACACTGTCTACTTTTAGCTGAACCTTTTTGGGTTTCCCTTTTTTATTGTGGCTATCTGTAAATGACAAGACAATCTGGTAGGTCCCATCCTTGACTGGATGCCCTTTGGTTGTTTTCCCATTCCATACGATTGAATGCTTACCGGCTGCAATGGTTTTTTTTGAAAGAATTTTCTTTACTGTTTCACCAGCCTTATCCGTTACAATAGCAGATACCTTCACTTTTTGTGTCAACTCATAAGGAATGGTAACCTTTCCACTTACACTCGGAGAGTAGGAGTAGGTGCCTGACACCAAAATAGCAGGTTTCGTATGATTAACAACCTTCATCATCGTGCTTTTATAAAAGCTGTCGGAACCGTTGCTGATTTTCACTTCTACTTTATAGGCCCCCGTCGAAACAAACTTTTTACTTGTTGATTTTCCATCCCAAGATGCGGAGATTTTCGCTCCTGTTGAGGTTTTATTAGATAGTATTTTCCTGACCGTTTTTCCGTGTGCATCTTTGATCGATAAAGAAACCTTGGTTTTACTTGTGGTTTTAAAAGAAAATGCTGCTTTGTTTTCCCCTGTCATGGTATAGGTTTTCGGAGCCGTGATGGTTGAAATTGGGGCAGGTGTATTAGAAAGCGCCTTATATGCATCAATTCTTCCGTACCCGTAATCTTCATCCCATCCCCTGCTGCCGAGATCGACTGTTGATTTTTTAAGAATTGTTTCTACCTGGCTGGCACTTAGAAATGTATTCTTTGCCCGGACGAGTGCAGCAATTCCTGATACCATCGGTGCAGCCATGGATGTCCCGTCATAAGAAGCATACGTGCTTCCCGCTATCGAGGAATAAATATCCACCCCTGGAGCAGCAAGGTCAATATAATTTCCATAGTTTGAAAAGCTGGCAATTCTATCGTTTCGATCAGTTGCACTTACACCCAACACACCCTCAGATGCGGCAGGATACATCGGAAAAAATGTACTAGAATTACCGGCGGCAGCCACGAGGATGACACCTTTTGATTTAGCATATTTTGTAGCAGACTCTAGTAAATAACTATAACTATCATCGCCGAGGCTCATATTGATAACATCAGCGTGGTGGGCAACGGCATAATAAATGGATCGGATGACTGTATCCGCACTTGCCTGATTTCCTTGAAAAACGTTAATTGGCATGATCTTTACATCTGGAGCAATCCCAGCGATCCCAAACTTATTAAAACTTGCTGCGATAATGCCAGCTACATGTGTAGCATGTTCATCGGGATCATAACTTGAAGAACCATTTACCGCATTATAGGGGCTGACAATTTTTCCTCTTAGGTCTGGGTGATCCTTCTGAACACCGCCATCGATTACCGCAACGGTAATTTTCGAAGACCCCTTTGTTTTGTCCCATGCTTTTGGCAGTTGGAGTTTGGAAAGGTACCATTGCCGGCTATAGCTCGGCTCTTTGGGTACATACGTCTTTTTGTATTTGTAGTTTGGCTCAACTAATAGCACTTGTTTATTCGTTAATAACTGTTTCGCAATCGCGGTTAAATTCGAACCGGGTGTGACTTTAACTAAGGAGAAATCCTCATCTAATGGAGTTACTTCTTCTACATCCACTTTTTTCAGGAGGTCCTCCCGTTCCGTTTGTGTTGTATCTGGCGCAAATTTGACGATTAGTTCTTCGGCAATATATTCCGCCTTCTCCTTAAACAAGACATCTGGATCGATTTTCTTTGGATGGGCATTGATCCCATCGGCACTGGCATCCGAAGACATAAAAAGTAAGCTGAGCACTATCAAGCTCAGTGAATAAATATATTTCACTAGTTATCCCCCATTATATTTCTCGTAAAATGTCATTCTATTTTATTAATCTATTCTATCATTTTGTAGGTAGATTAGGGTGCATTGGAAGTAATATTATTTTGTTGGCACTAATATGAAAAGAGGAAATCGGCAAAGTGCTGATTTCCTCTTTTCATAAGATTTTTTTGGCCGGTTGGTTATTTAATAGTTAAGGTTCCATCTTCATCAGTACTGTAGTAGGCATTCAGTCCAGCTTTAGTACCGATTTGAAATTCAACTTTCCCCTTTGGCATATTTACGTAACGAACATAATTTTTTCCTGCTTTATATGTATGCCATGCGACAGGTTTGCCAAAATACTTTTTCATTTGACTAGCTGTTACTTCGTTGAAAGCCATTTATCTATCAAAACAACTTTTTGTCCTGATGAAATTTTCGTGTCTGAATTTCCATAAAAGAATCCGTAATAAGCATTTTTCGTATTATAGAAAAGATAGGATTCAGATTGTCCTACTTTCCCTTTTTGCTTCTTTTTCAACGTTTTGTAGGTCATGTTAACATTCCCATAGACCCCTTTTAACTTTCCTTTCTTAGCTAGTGCAGCAAATTCCTTATTGACATATGTACTAGCGGATGTTGTGTCTGGCTTTACTGTTGTAAACAAAAGAACAAAAGCCATCACAACCAATGTAATTCGAATCAATTTACCCATATCCTAAATCCCCCAAAAATACCATTTTTTCTAATATTATACTAAATTCAAGTGTTGATTAAAATACCTAGAAACTTACAAACCTTCTATTAGAAACTAGCAAACTTATTCATTTAGTTTTGTAAAATAATTCCAATTAAAACAAATGTCCATCCTGAGCGGACAAATATGTGGTTTTGTCCACGAGCGGTGCCTGACACCTTATTATAACGGATTTGTCATGAAACTAGTAAGCTATTGAAATATTTGTGTAATATTATTGTGGTAACTTTTATATAACAGTAGAAAGGGGTTTTAGAAATGAAGAAATTCCTCGTCATGTTTGGTTTGGCAGGTATGATATTATTTGGAAGTAGTCATGGAGCATCCGCAGCATCCAATACATATAAAGTTAAGAGTGGCGATTCACTTTATCGTATTGCAAAAACATATAAAATCTCGGTAAGTACATTAAAAAAATGGAATAACCTTAAATCAAATACGATTCACCCAAATCAAAAGTTAAAGATATCTGGCACAACGGTAAGTAAACCTGTCGCTAAGAAAACGAAAACTACCACAACGAGCTCAAAGAAGCAAAAAGTAGTAAAAACAATTACTGTTAGCGCGACTGCCTATACAGCAAATTGTAAGAACTGTTCTGGCATCACGGCTTTAGGTTTAAACCTTAAGAAAAATCCAAAACTTAAAGTAATCTCTGTTGACCCTAAAGTCATCAAGCTTGGTACAAAGGTTTATGTTGAAGGGTATGGCTACGCGATCGCCGGTGACACAGGCGGAGCGATTAGAGGGAAAAAGATTGATATCTTCGTTCCTTCTTATAAGAAAGCAATTCAATGGGGAAGAAAAACAGTGAAAGTTCAAATACTAAAATAATTAAAACTAAGTCCCAAGGGAATTTATTCTCTAGGGACTTTTTAGTTTAATCTAGAATAAAAAAACAGCACCCTGATCACGAATGATCGAGTGCTGTCTTCATTTTCTGCGCCATTTAATGATTGGCACTTAAAATATTAAACTGGCATTGGCACCACTTTTTTTAGAGTAAATACCATAGTTGTCTTATTTCCAGCTGCATCTGTTACCACTAAAGTATGTTGTCCCTCTGTAGAAACTACAGCTCCTGATGTAAATGCTTTTCCATCCAATGTTGCTTTTCCTTCGTTAAAAGAGATAGTAACATCCTTGTCATAAGTTACGTTATTCTCTACTCCAGTTACCACTGGTGCTGTTTTATCAATAGTAAACACTACAGTTCGCTTATTGCCAACCGCATCTTTTACCACTAATGTGTGCTTTCCATCTGTTTTAACCATTGTTTTAGTACTAACTGTTTTTCCATCTAATGTCGCGGTTCCTTCATTAAAGGAGATGGTAACATCTTTGTTATAGAGAGCATTATTGCTGATTCCACTTACCACTGGTGCTGTTTTATCAATAGTAAACACAACAATTGTATTGTTTCCAGCTGCATCTTTTACCACTAAAGTACGTTTTCCTTCTGCTTTAGCTACATATTTTGTTTTAATGGCTTTTCCATTTAATGTGGCTTTTCCTTCATTGAAGGTAATTTTAACATCTTTATTGTAAGTTTTATTGTTGCTTACTCCACTTACCACAGGTGCTGTTTTGTCTTTTACAACGACTGTTTTAGTTTTACTGATGTTCCCCGCTTTATCTTTGGCTGATAAATATAGTTTTTTGCCGGCCTTCTGTTTCGGAATCGTTACTTTAAATTTCCCTTTTGAGTCCGCTTTTTTTGTGTATTTTTTGGAGCCAATTTTAACTGTTACAGTTGCTCGCTTTTCTGTTACGCCTGACACTTCTTTTGATTTGTCTGAAACCGTACTAACGGTTGGGAAAGTTGGTGCTTTGAAGTCGATATTTTTGTAGTATGGAGCTGCTAGTTGATTAAAGGTCTTGCTTGATCTAGTAATAATCACTTTCGCCCCGATCTTTACCTTGCTAAATAATTCAACTACCTCTTTATTATGCATTCGGATACATCCACCCGAGATATATTTCCCAATCGAACTTTCATCACTATTCCCGTGAATTGCATACGGATAGCCGCCATTTTCTTGTTTACTTAACCCCAACCAACGTTTTCCAAGTGGATTGCGAGGATCGCCGCCAGGAATATTATGTTTATAATAAGGTCTATTTTTAATCTTTTCCCTTATGTAAAAAGTTCCTTCTGGTGTCAGTTTTGATGTTCTACCTGTTGCAACATTGTATGTTTTTACCAATTTACCATTCTCATAAAATGCTAGTTTATTAACCTTTTTGTTAATAATGATTAGTTGTTTCTTTGATATGGTGCTAGCCTCAGCTTCTTGAGCATGTGGAAAAACAGAAAAACCTAAAAATAAAATAATAAATCCAATCAAAATACGTCTTAACACTAGTGTACCCCCCTGTAATTTCCATTTATTACTACAATATTACAATATTACTACAATACCATAATTGATGTTTTAATAGAAACAGATAAACCTTATATTTATTTCGGCAATTTATTACAAATTTCTCAAATTATATTTCGACATTAAAATTGTTTTTCACAGACCTAATATAGCTACATAGTTCGAATTATCTTGCTGCTACCACTTCAGTTATCTCGTCATTTCTCGGGAAATAACAGCATTTTTCTCATTGACTGACAACCTTTCTTATTAAATATTTAGAGAAAAATGGAAAAAATACGGATTTTATGTATCTTTTTGTAGTAGGATAGTAATAGTTTCAAACTATCCTAGTATTATTGGAGGGCACGAGATGCTGACCACCGCCCAACAAAAAGTGAAGCAGGAACTGGAAGAATTGCAACTTAACGCCTATATCCATCCAAATGATAAACAGTGTCTCCTAGTAAAAGACATTCATCTAAAAAGATAATCATATTTATAACGGGTTTCATCCTGTTGATGGTCACTTGTTCACTCTTATTAAAAAACTTTTGGACTCAAAAGGAACTAGGGATAACCTCCTATTTAACGAAAGTTCATGACTATTACCAGCAAAGTGAAACGATACTGATTAACTTTTTGACTGGTACTCTTGGTAATTTAGCTCAAAGTAAAGCAGAACAAGAAAATCTTTTAGTTAAAGTAAAGAACCTAAAGACACCAACTAACTTTCAAGAAAACCAACAGGATTTAATAGCTGTAATCCAACACCGTCAAGACATGATGAAATACTTAGAGGGCCCCACACATTCCGACCAGATTCAATTAAGTCAATCTTTAATCGAACTTAGTGTGAAGCAGGAATTGCTGCGGATAGTTTAATCAAAGGTTTTGATAGGGAAAAGATTAAGTATCAACGGAAAGAGAATGGGACCATTCAATACTGGATAAACAACCAATCCTATCTAGCGAAACAATAAAAGTGGCTGCCGAAAGCTTCGGCAGCCCTTTCATTTATTCTACCTTATGCGTCCATTCTTCTAGTTGATCTGGAGGAACTGTCATTTTCTGTCGCATGTTTCGTTTTTGAATTATTTTCTCAGACATATGAAGACTGATGTGGAGAATTAAAATACCCAACGTGAAATATTCCACTGCATAATCGATATAGTACCATGAGAGTGTAGCCGTAATATCGTATAAAGCATGGACAATAACCGTTAGCCAAAGGTTCCGCGTCCATAATAGAATCATTCCAAACAAAAATCCCATATTCGCGAAGGTAACAATGGCCCCAATTCGAATCGCCCATGGCTGTTCGGTATCGAGCGTATGGTCAATCCCGAATAGAATAGAAGTGATAAACAAGGCGGCCATAAGGAATACATCCCTTGATCCCCTCTCCCAGCGCCGCGGAAACACCTTTTTAAAAACTAGAAGCAGTAGAATCATATAAGCAAGCCGCCAAACTTCTTCCAGGCCAGCCAATAGATCATTATAAATATCCGTACCAATCGAATCTATTTTTTCAAAAAAGTCCCCAATCGGTTGCTCTTGAACGGCAGGGACTTCCGGTTCATTCCCTTCAAAGACTTCTGACTCAGTGTATTCTTGAACATATTGATCATAATCATTGTTAAAATCTTCAAAGGTGAGACTAGAATAAATATTAACAAACGAGCTGCCCAAGAAAAAAATTAAAAAGGCACCAGTGAATTGAAGCATATGCTGGCGCGGGCTTTTTAAGTGAGCTTGCTTGCCTCTTAGTCTAGGATAAAGCTTCCAGCCGATAAAAAATGAAGACACCATGACAGCGTCATAAAATGTACTGGCCAAAACGCTATAACGAGTAAGATAAAGGAGAATTTCCGCACCAAATGTGACAATAAGCATGGCAAATAGTAGTTTTTTTGAAATCGGTTTAGTTAAATTTGTTGTCATCTCCATCATTCCCTACTTGAAAAATTTCGCGGAGAAATCCCGTTTCCCCTTACCTGCCTAAAATCTTAACTGCAATAATTCCCAACGCATTCATAAAAAGCAGGAATAAGAAACAGAAAAACATCCACTTCCATTTTCTCGTCACGAAATGATCCCCTCATTTTTTCAAAATTATATTAGTAATAATTTAGCATATTAATAGTTAATATTCACCCCTATAATCTTTCCAGAGATAAGAAAATTATTGTGATTTTTCATGGCGCGGAGACATAAGATTGTACAAGCAGTCAAGTTTTAGTCAGTATTTTGTTTCCATGTTAATCTTTTAAAAAGTTAGGAGTTTTGCTGAATGAAACGTATTGTTCCTATCATTATTTTAATCGCGCTGATCTATGTATTATCAACAACAAATCCTAAACGTTCTGCCTATATCGACTGGGTTAATCACAAAACTATGGATAAATCTTCAAACTTAATTGAAAAAGGAGTTTTATCCCTCGCAGGGGAATCCATTTTCGATGCAGGAACCACACAGAAGGACTATTTCATATTCTCCATCTATAAAACTGACTTTTCTGAGGTAGGTTTTGGAAAAGTTACGTCCATTGGCATATTAAATAAATTCATTACCATTAAGAGTTCCGAATAACCAAGAATATCAAAAAAGACCAACCAGGCATCTGCTTATGCCTAGTTGGTCTTTTTCGTTTATTCACTTTCTTCCACTTGGAAAACTGGTACGCGAATAGATCCGCCATTTTCGTCGGTAATATCTTCATAACTATTAAACATTCCAATAACTGTATAATTTTGATAGACGATGAAATCGGTCTCTCCCTTTAATAACGCATACGTTTTCTCCCATTGCCCGGTGCTATCATTAAAGGTTTTTGATAAGGTTACCAACGCTCCGCCATTTTGTAATGTATCAGCAAAGGCGGTGAAGCGGACTTTCTTCCCATAATAGTTTGCTAAATCTTTAACTTCAATATCAACATAATCAACTTTAATTCCATTAAACTGATATTGTCCATTACCATCGGGGGCGAAATATGCGATCTCTCCCTCGCCCTCCCCAACCGGGTTATCGACGACTAACACATGATTTGGGTCAACCGTTAACTGATCAGCTTCTACATCGAGGATTTTCACCATGGACCCCGATCGGACTTCGTAGGCTAAATAATGATGGTTCCGCTTGGTGGATTTGGCATCCATATAAATTACCGGATTACCTGCCGTACTTAAACTGTTCTGGAAGGAAAGCTTGGTAATACCCGTTGTCCCATCTAAGGTCCCCTCCGTTACCGCCATGGCTTCCTCTCCCATCAGCTTGCCAAAATAAATCTCACCGTCACCCGAGATAGCAGCCACAATACTGTCTGCCCCCCATTTGTTTCTCGCAGTCACAGAATCAAGAAACTCTTTTCCTGTATACAAACGTTGGAGGACACGAACCGGTTCATATTTATCCCATAAAAGATTGGCATTGGCAATTGATTGGGCAGTATCTTTTAATGGTTTTAGAGCTTGATAGATATTGATTGCATCCTCATACTTATGTGCATCTGTCAGCTGATTCGCTTGCTTAAGGATATCAGCTGTTGAGGTCTCAATATAAGCAAATACCTTGGCATCATTCATATTTCCTTCGAGCTTCTTCATCGTATTAGCTGACTCGGCAAATGCTGCATAATCCTTCTTATTCATCGCATTGGTTACGATCTCTAACAGATTTTCATCCAGTGCTTGTTCGAGCCAGTCTGAGTTCATAGACAATACCCTGAGTGCACTAAATTGTCTGTTTCCTTCATCTACAATGGAAGAAACAATGCCAGATGCAATCATCTTTTTAAACTTCACCTCATAATACTTTTGGAACGATTTTTCAATCGTAGTTGTTCTTGCACTTAACTTCTTGCCATAATATTCAGTTGGAATTTTGTTGAGGACATGAAAAACCTCTTCCTCTTCACTAATACCATTCACAGCATCATTCTTTAATTTATCAAGATACGTCTTCTTAATCGCAGCAAAATACCCCTTCATATCCTGATCTAACTTCGTCAATGCAACCATTTCCCCGTACATATCTTTTTGGACGCTGGTGCCTGACACCCATTTTTTCTGACTTTCCTGCCAGCGCTCATACAGCGAAACTAGGCTGTCGAGGTCATTTTCTTTATTATAATCAGCTGCTTTTTCATCGATATCTTCCATGACTTCACGAATTGGGGACAGAATCGACAACATAATATTGATGTCTTTATTATGGTCGGAAACAGAAACGTTAAGTTTGGCCTCATGGAACTTTTCCTCTGCCGCTACTAATTGGCCAGCCTTAAATAAGCGAACAGCTTCATTGTAATTGGCAATTTTTTGATGGGCCATGATGATTTTTGCGCTAACAAGTACAATCAAAATAACAAGGACTAGCAGGAAGAAGTTCCTAGACATATTTACTTTTCGATAAACGGTATATTTATACATGATAAATATTAGATCCTTTCTACGACACAAACCGCTTAAAATCTGGATCATAATGATACTTCATTTCAACTAACCGCTTCGCTCTTTCCTCAAGACTTCCCCAATCGGTATCAGGGTTTGCAAGGAGGATATTGCATAGCCTTAAAAATCGGTCCTTTGGAAAATATTCAAGAAATTCCTCAATGAACTCTGAGAATTCCAGAATATACAGTTTCATCCGCAGCGTAGTCCCTGCGACAGCGCTAAGCGATTCAATTCCAAAATCCCTGATAACGGCATCACGATAGTGAATAAAATAAGCAATACATTTTTTAGTAAACAGAGCCCGATTGATTTTTAATACCTCCAGGGCATATTTTACAAAATCCTTATCATAGGATGATGGAATAAGAGTTTCTAGTTCAAGCTCCATATCTTTTCTAAGGACAATATCATTTAAGACCATGACTCGGCGCATTTTAACTTGATCGCTATAGATCAAATCACCAATCTCACGCAGTTTTTCATAAGCAGCTGCCAGCTTTTCCTCTTTGACATCCTCTAGAGCAAGGTCGCAATCAAACTGAATACCATCCCGAATTTTTCGAAGGTCCACGCGCAATAGCTTTTTCAGTTCAGTAAAATATTCACTTTTTATAAAAGCAAACGTGAGAATGATATAAACTATCACAAAGATAATCCCGGTGATTAGCGAAAGATAGAGTGCCTTTACAGTTGGTGCAGCAATAATTCCAATACAAACCAAAATCAGTATTCTAATGGCCTCAGTAACTAAACGCTTTTTAAAAATCGAATGGGCCAGACCTTCGAGACCCATAAAAGTGGAACCACATTCTGGGCAAGCTAGGTCTTTTAGAACAGAGTACCGATTGCACTTTTTGCACATTTTTAGCTTTTGGAAGCGGTATTTCGTCCTATTTTTCTTGGATAGCTGGATGGCGTGCTTATCCATTAGAATCACCCTCATTCAACATGATGACCAATTCATCATCGATATCTTCGAAGTTCCCGCTGTTCCGCTTGTTTTTAACTAATTTATAGGTTTTCCAGCCAAGGATTAAAACTAGTATACTCGTGAATACAATATTATACATGCTGTCTCCCTTCTAAGAACATTTTCTATTAAAATCGTTCATTTTCCAAAAAATACATTAAGGTTATTATAAGGTTAATATTTTAATATTTAAAGGCAGGATAAGTTTGGGAATATTATGGGGACGATGGTAAAATGGGAGTATAATGCGAAAAATTGTAAGTATTGCTCGAAAATGGAAACTACTTTTGGAGGTTGCACACAAATGTTAAAAAAATGGATAAGTAGTTTTATAGTAATCGCGTGTCTTTTCTTCAGCATGAGCTATTATAGTGTACGTGCTGCCAGTCCAATAAATTCCACTTCCCGGATCGAAGGGATGCTGGTCGTGGATGTTAGTAATTCAATGAAAAGCAGCGACCCAAAGAATATTAGCAATGAAGCGATGAAGATGTTTATTGATATGGCCTCCATTAATGGTGATAAAATTGGCGCCATCTCCTATTCCGATGCCGTAATGCGTGAAAAAGCATTCGTTAAAATCAGCTCGAACCAGGATAAAAAGGATCTTAAAGACTTCATCGATTCATTGGAGAAATACACATATACGGATTTATCTACCGGGGTTAAAGAGGCTGTAAAGGTGCTGGATTCCAGCCATGAACAGAACTACTACCCGCTGATTGTCCTTCTTGCAGATGGAAATAATGAATTAAATCCCAAGAAGTCCAAAACTCTTAAAGAGGCCAATAACGATTTGGAAAAAGCCATCGATGCAGCAAAGGCAAAGGGTTATCCGATCTATACGATTGGCTTGAACGCAAATGGCAAGCTAAACAAGGATGTTCTCACCAATGTTGCGGATCGCACAAATGGTAAGTTCTTCGAAGCAAGCTCAGCCGATCAGCTACCTGGCATTCTTAGTGAAATCTTCGCCAACCACCTAAAGTTAAAAATTGTTCCCCTCGACCAAATGGTCGGGAACGGCCAATTTCAAGATATCAGCATCCATGTCCCGAATGAAAATGTTTTAGAAGCCAATATTTCATTGATTTCTAGTAAACCGGTCGAGGTAAAGCTCGTTAATCCATCCGGTCAGGAACTTGCTATCCCTTCAGACCAAGTCCTTTTCTCCCAATCAAAGACCTATTCGATGGTAAAGCTGTTAAAGCCTGTCCAAGGTGATTGGACGCTGAAGGTTAAAGGGATTGATAAGGATAAGATCGATGTTAATCTCGTTTTTAACTATGATTTACAGCTTAAGCTGGCACCACTGGCCAAGAAAAGCTATAAAGCCGGCGACACTGTCAAGATAAGTGCCTTTTTTGAAGATAATGGAACTGCCATTTCTGATAAGGAAATCTATCAATCAGTGAAAGCAACCCTTTTTGTAAAAGACCTCGATAAAGGAAAAATTAAGGAAGTTGCTCTAAATTCAAATAGTCAGGGTTTTACAGGAGAACTCAAGCTTGGGAATGCCTCTAGTTATGAGGTGGTAGTAAAAGCGGAAGACAACAGCTTTTTCCGGGAAACCACACCGCTAAAGATAACTGTACAAAAAACAGCGAATTCTTCTGCAGCAGTCAAACCGGATAATACAGAAAAAGATGATCCTTTTTCTTGGCTGTATGTTGTAGCGGCTGTTGTTGGCGCCCTTCTGGTTGCAGTCCTTGCCTACATCCTTTTGGCAAAATTGAAACAAGCCAAGCGCGGCTTCAGCGGGCAAATTGTCGTGGAAATTAAGGATGAAGATACAGGTGAACGCAGCAATCCAAAATACAAAAAATTAAAAGGCTTTAAAGGGAAATTTCGCATGCATCAGTTACTAGCATTGGCACCTGAGTTTGCCGAAACCGAGCAAATCATTTTCAAACCATATGCCGGTGATAAGCTTCTGCTCATCAATAACTCTGACAGTACCGTCGAAAAAGGCGGACGCGCCATTGATGCCAAAAAAGGCTTCGAAATAAAGAAAAATGACCGTCTCCGGATCGTTCTAAAAAGGGTTAATAAATCAGTATATATTGAGTATATCAGTTAAAAGAAAAGCGGAAGCGCCTTGTCCAGGGGCGACAGGCATAAGACGAGCCGGCGAGAAGGTTGCTCTTTAACCTTCTTGACGGATTGGCTTATGACCCCGAGCCCCTAGGCGCTGCAGCTGGACAAAATGATTTTAGGGTGTCAGGCTCCACCATTTTTGGTGCCTGACACCCTAAATTGAATCTTTTTGAGATTCTTTTTCGTCATATAAGTGAGAAATTTTGAACTTTTTACAGCCAAGGAGGAATTTTTGCATGAGAGCAAGTGTGAGAGAGCATATTCAGCAGTTAGATGTTTCCTTAGGCGGAGGGATTATTTCAGAGAAAATCCGCGTTGATACCATAGATAATCCAATGCTGGTCATTGGCCTTGGCGGCACAGGCATCGATGCCCTATTACGCTTGAAATATCAAGTCAATCGACGATTCAAGCTCCCGCAAGACCCCTTATCCAAAAAGAAAAAGGATAAGCCCAATAATATTGAGTTCTTAGCCTTTGAAACAAATGAATATGACAAAAATAAAAAGTACAAGGGAATCGGCCTTGATCCAAACAAAGAATTCGTCCTCCTTTCCAACCCAGAAATCGGCGGCCTGCTCCAAAATCGCAGTACGATTGAGCCCTATATAAAAGAATGGCTCTCACCAGAACTCCTCATTACCGATGGGATCAGTGGTGCCTCGGGTGTTCGTCAAGCCGGCAGATTACTACTATTCACCAAAATCAACCAGGTTGTCCAAACGATTGAACGGAAAATCGAAGCGGTCCTAGAAGGAACTAATAAACGGTTATATGTCTTCATTCTAACCGGCCTGTCCGGCGGTACCGGCAGCGGCTGCTATCTTGATATTTCCTACATCACCCGCGGGATTATGGAGCGTAAATTCGGACCGACCGGCGTGGATAAAGTCAGTATTCTCGGCTACCTATTCACACCAGATGTGAATTTATCCAAACGCGGCCTAAGTTCGCACACCGTTGAATACATTGAGAAAAATGGCTACGCTGCCTTAAAAGAACTCGATTACTGGATGAATGCCGATGAACGAAATGAACGCTTCAAACAGCGGTACGGCAGCCTCTTGGAGGTAAATTCCCCCATGCCGCCGTTCAATCTCTGTCACTTAATCTCCGGGACGAACCTTGAGGGAAAATGGCTCGAGAACGCGTATGATTACTGCATGAATGTCACCGCTGAAAATATTACCAACTTCATGGCCAATGAGGAAAAGCAATCGGGCGAAGAGTTCGCAATCCATGATTATATTAGTAACATCCGGACCAATATTGCCCAGATGCCAAAGCCATATGCCGCCAACTATCAATACAACATTATTGGTGCATCGATGGCGGAAATACCGCTTGAAGAAATGACCACCTATATCGGCTATAAGCTGTTTGAGAAAATGAACAGCATGTTTGATGCTGGTCCCGATCAAACGGAGGTCGAGCAGTTTTTAGAAAAACTCCGGATTGATCCGGATTCCGTCCATCACCGCTTTAATGAACGAGTCCCAGAGCCCTTATCCGGTTTTGAAAATAGTGACCGCTTCTCCTACAACAACGTAATCAAAACATCTGTCATTAATATCGATGACGAATTAGATCGTGAATTTTTACTGAAAGCACAAGAACAGTACCGAAAATGCAAGAAACAGCTCCCTGGTGAAATAATGGAAGAATTCCGCCGTCAAATTGAGCGCCTCTTCCTTCACCCGAAAAAAGGTCCGATTTTTGCATCGCGTCTCATCTATTCAAATGATGGATTCTGTCTGTTAAAAACTTTGCAAGCTTATATGGAAGGACTTCGTGACCGCTTAGAGCGCCTGCCTAGAGCGATTCAGTCTGAACAGGAATATGCCTTTAATAAGCTTGAAGATGCGAGAAGTGCCTTTATTTCAAAGGATCGTAAAAAGAATGCCTATATTGAGGCCAAGCTGAATGAATATGATGCCCGGGCAGAAAAGGTCCGCCTCGAAGAAATGATTGAATTCTATGAGGACTTGTACCAGCTGCTCAATAGTCAAAATAACAAAATCTATGAAGTATATAAAGAAATCCTCGAAACGCTAAAGGGAATCTTTGAAAAAAATGCGGATATCCTGGTTGATGGTGAGGAAGTCAAACACGATCATGACGTTACCTATTATTGGCATTTGGTGAGTGTACCGGATGTTGCCCGTGAAATCCAGCGGATGTTCGATTCCAAAGATGGCGAATTATTGGTTCAGCAGTGGTCTGAAATGCTCCTAGAGAAGTCAACCTATTGGGTCAAGGAATCAGATGTGGATGTCGTCGGGACGGTGTCTGAATTCTTAACGGACCAGTTCGGTGAATTAATAACCAAATCGATGGAAGACTTTTTACGAATGAAATACGGCGAAGATCAACCGATCGATAAAATTATTGAGGATAAAATTGCCGCACGACTGGACCGAGATGCCTTGCCTGTATTCCACCTTGCCAATAGTAACGGACAGCTGCACTTCCCACAATGGGGCTTTGTCTCCGTTCCGGTAAAGGCACCAAATATTTTCAATGGAATTAAAAATTTCGAAAAGCATTCCTTGAGCCATTCACGGTTCACGATTAAGGAAAGTGAGCTGAAGAATCGAATATTCTGGCTGAATACGAAAAATGGGATTCCGTTGTTTGCTTATTCGCCACTAGCTATCTACGAAACTTCCTATGAAAAGACCATCTTAGAAAAAGAAGGCGTCGGCCGCCATCTCGTCCAAACGGATAAAGAAAACTGGGCCTACCTCCCATCACCGATTCCGGAAAAGTCATGGGGAGATACGTACAAAAATGAGCGCATCAAGCAATACAATGCCAGTGTTCGCACCCTATTTGATGAGGCTTCCGAATTAAGATGTATCTCAGAAAAAAATGCGGATCATAATACAAGCGCACGGTTCCAATGCCATTTTACCAAAGAGATTAGTCTGCCAGATTTATATGCACAGTATGAAGTTGACCCGAATCAGATTGAAAAGGCAAGCATCGGAAATCTAAAACAAGTGCTTACGAAGCTCAAAGATATGTCCTCAGGCGGGATGGAGTCAGATGGTGTAAGTGATATTTTCGGAAGCACCAATTTGGAATTAGCCAAAGAAAACTTCATTCGCTCACCAAAGCTAATTGAAAAGGTGAAAATAGAAGTAAGAAAATATCGTCTCATCCAAGAAAAGATTGCTGAAATTGAGCAATGGATCGAATCGCAGAAAGACAGGGAAGTTTCACTGAATCAGTTTATCCAAGCGGTTTATACAAAAACGATTCGGAAAAGAGGTGCTCTTTATGTTTACGATAAAGAGATTGAGGAAGATGCTTGGGCACCGTTCGTAAACCTGATGAAGACGACAAAATTTGTAGATTTTGAAATCTATCAGGCTTTCAAATCGCTGAATCCTAAACAAATGGCCCAACTCGAAAAGAAATCGGAACGCCGGAGCAGTGACTTGATTAATCAAGAACAGGCGACAGAACTGATTGCTGCCTTAGAAGAAATGGCCGCTTCCTATCAAAAGGAAAAAGAAGCCCTCGATTATGACTACAAGGATTTTGCGAACGGTGAAGAATTGTACAGCTTCTATAAAGAAATGATGATTAAAGTTCAAGATATGCTGCGCCAATTAAAATCATAATGACAGCTTGATAAGAATGCAGAAATGATGTGGCCACATGCAGGATTTGCTTGTGGCCCAAACCATATCTTTGTAATTTTCAAGTGGTGGAAAGTTTTTCAGATGAGGGGGGAAACAACTTGAGAGACCTTTTACAAACGTATGCACACACTTTTTCCAACCAACTAGAAAAAATGACGCTAGAGGTAAATGAACAGCGGAGTGTGAACCATCCGGTTGTCTTCTTATTTCTGGGTGACCTTGTTTTGGATGCCCTTAAATCAATCATAAATATTAATGAAGAAAAATGGAATAACAGTTCCGGTGTCCTTTATTTTCATGCCTATCAAACAGAGACAATCACGAAATCAAACGTACTTTCTATTCAACTTCCTGATCAGGGATTCGATCGAAAGACCAAAAGAAAAGATATATACGAAGCTTTTTGTCGTGATGAAGAAAAACTGATTGAACTGAATAAGGCCTATCGACTGATTACATCCAAAATAGCAGAGTATGGGAAGGTGTATTCTTCCCTTCAAAAAGTAAACCTGTGCGTGGTCACAGCCATTGAAGACCCTGCGAATATTCTCATTCAAGAATTTACCTTATTGTTAAAAAGTATTCTTCAAGAATCATTTCGATTGGTCGAAGTGGATCTTTATGGATTAATAATGGAAAAACAGGATGGCAATAATTTTGCCCTTTCAACCGCGCTTAGGATGAGCTTTTTCAAAGAATTAGATTGCTATCAAAGCGATGAATACACCTTTCTTAAGAACCTCCAGCTGACAGAGGATCACCTGCGGCTGCCGGTAAGTCACCCTCCCTCCCCACTCTTTGACATGGTGTATTTACTAAGTGATAAAAATGAAGATGGTTTACTATCAAGTGAAGCCGTGCTGCAAAACTATGAAATGATCAGTAATCTTAATCTTTTAAAAAACCGCAAAATGATCACGGATTACCATGAAAAGATGGACAGCTATAATCATGCGGCTTTTCGAAAGGGGATTCGCGGAAATTCAAAGGAACCCGTGTATGCCTCATCAGGCTTTTCCAAGGTAAATCGTCCGAACAAGGCGATTGCACTTTATGCTGCAAGTCATTTTTACAATGAGCTAATGGAAGCATTGAAAGCTCCCATTTCCCAGCCCAAGGAAAAAGTTCTCAGCTTATTAGCCCTTTCAGAGCATTCTTTTCAAAAGTATTATTATGAATGTCTTCCTTCCATTGATAAACTTCTGGACATGAGTGGATTAATCGGTTCGACGAATTCCTATCAAACCGTGAAACATATGTCTGTCAGAGATGCGGAGGATTACTTGTTCGAGAGTGGAGCGGAACAATTCTTCGCTGCCAACTTCAAAGAACCAGTCCGTGAGCGCCTGGAGCAGTTGAATATGAAGTCACAGGTCCAGCGCTATCTTAATGAGAATATGATTCAGCATGAACAATACGGTTTATATTGTGCTTATATCTGGACTGCCGATGCGGATGATTCAGCTATAAGTGTTATCCAAGAGATTCATAAAATGCTCCAAGATACGAAACATGAACAAGTAGAAAAACAAGCAAGGCTCGAGCACTACTATCAGCAAATGGTCGATAGCTGTGATTTTAAAAAGAGTTATCTACCTTTTTCGGATCGGAAAAACATGCAAAATTTCCTGCATTTCTTATTTGACGCGATATATGGCACCAAGTATGAAATGCTCAAACTTGATGTGAAACGGGAGATTTTAAAACAGTACTTAGAGGTACTTGAAGAAAATCACTTGAAATTACGCACCAAACTAGATGTTCTCAACGAAGTTGGTTCTTATTTAAAACAGACAGCGGCGGAAAGCCTTTATGAGGCTGATGATTATTTAGATAAAAATATTCCCGAATATTATGCGGAGATCATTGCAGGCATTACTGCAAAATTAAGGGAGAAACGCGGGGCTCACTTCTTTTCTGACGATCGCTTTTTTGGAAACTTGCTAGGTTTGATTGAAAAAGGAGGCAAGCCGCTGCTGGAACGAGTCCTGGATGTCTGCAGCCGTGAGGTACTTACCCAAGAGGAATTTCACCGCAGTTTTGAAGATGAACTGTTAGAACGCGCCAATGTGATCACTAATTATGAGAACAGAGATGTCCTTTCAAAAAGTGAATTATTTAAGCAATTATATAACCGCCTCGATGACCAATCACCGATACAGATTGAAGTGTTTAATTACACTCATGAGCACCGTTATGAGGAAAAATACTTCTTTGGTGATTTTTACAGCAAATTCATGGAGTTCGCCTTAGAAAAAGAAAATGAAACCAGACAATGCAAAGTCGGCTGTGCCCATGAAAAAAAGGCAAGCGGGATTGAAAAGCTCACCCTCATGGGTGGATTTCATTTAACGGACTTAATGTACTATCGAAATGGTGAAAAATACTACAGGGCTTATTGTGATGAGGGATTTGAATTCCACTCGCAATCCGTTATTAGCAACTCTATATCATAAGGAGTATTGAAGATGCCTGTCCGAAAATTTAGCTTTCTGTTTTTTGTATTTAGTATCCTTGCCGGATTGATTGGCGCAGTGGTTGGTGAATGGTTCATATCATCCTATTATGGTGTTTGGCCCAATATCCTGTTAATGGGTGTCTACTTTGCTCAATTAGCCTTCATCTTTGGACTTTTCTGCTTGGCTGCTGAGTTGATTACACCAGTTATAAATGGGCGCAGCTGGCGCTTAGAATACTCTGGATTCTCATGGAAGATTCTTTTCCCAGCAACCTTCGTGATGCTGTTTGCTGCCGGAGTTCTCTTTCAATTCTTGTACTCTCTTAATTTTTCAAACATAAAACCGCCTGATGATATTGTCCTAGTACTTGATACTTCGGATAGTATGAATAAAACCGACCCAAATCATGAAAGCTTAAAGGCGGCGGGAAAACTAATTACCAGGATGAAGCCAAATCATCGTGCCTCTGTCCTCTCGTTTAACGAAAAAGCGGTGATTACCAAATCGATGTTTAACATTAGCGATAAAGAGGAACGGTCGGATGCCCTCAAACAAATCAATGAGTTAACTGCCTCGGGCAGCACTGATATCGGCAACGCCTTGGATACTGTGATTCAAGAAATTGACACCCATCACCAAACAGGCCGCAAACCAATGGTGATTCTTTTCTCCGATGGATACAGCGAACTGGATCTGAACGAAGCTGTCGAGCCATATCAGAACAAGGACATTATTATTAATACGATTGGGATGAGTAAGATTGATAGAAGCGGCGCACGACTCCTGCAATCGATTGCCTCAAGTACTGGCGGTTCCTTCTCTGATGTGAAAAATGCGAATGAATTAACGAATGTTTTTGAAAAGATTTACCTTGAAAACCAAGACCGGCTCCTTATGACAGAACGACATGGATTGTTTCAAGACAGCATCTATCTTTCAGTTCTCCGCGTCGTCTTCCTTACGTTAATCGGGGCCTTATTCGGGCTTGCCTTGGGGATTATTTTTGACAACCGCTATTTGGCAAAAAGCTATGTGATTACTGGGCTAATTGCAGGAATCCTTGCAGGATTATTACTGGAACTTGGACTCAAAAACAATATGCTGGGCGGATTCACCCACCGGGTAACGGCTGACACTCTCTTAACCGCATTAATGGGATTGGGGACCATGTTCATTCCCATTCGTGAAAAATTTACTGGCCGCTCGAGTCGCAGCAGTGATGTACCTGATTTTTCGCAAAGAAGCTCAGTCCCGACAAGGGAGACCTTTAAAAAGGGATTTTGATTATAAGCAAGGCGGTGCACGTCCGCTTCGCGAAAGTATTCTACTAGAAATAGGGTGATTGTTGGTGAATTGGGAAACCATTTCTTCTCCTGATCATGAAATAAAAGATATTAAAAAGACAATAAGAGATTCTGAAGTTCATTTAACATGGTTTTGGTCGAAGGATGTTGACTTTGTCTACATCTACAAAACATCTACTGATGAGATGAAGCCGCTCCATGAGCTCAAGTTACAGGACTTAAAGCTTTACACACGGGAGGAATATAAGGCAAATCAAGGCTATCCTAGCAGGATTGATGGGATTGGCCGAACAGCGTATCGTATTCTTCCCTGCCAAAAGCGGGAGGATAAATTGATTGTTTTCAACCAGGAAAATGATCATAATCTCATTAATATTTCAGGATCAAAAGCAAGAATTTATTTTTCCATTTGCTATAAAAATAAGCTCTTCCAGGCACGCAAAAAAGTACAGATGTCGATTATGACCGAATTGCCACTCGAAAAAGATCTGTTAGTATATGTGAAAAAAAACGGAGGAGCTCCCGTTTCAGTTGAAGATGGGACCGTCTATCCATTTGTACGAGAGTTCCCCTCAGGAAAAACCGTGCTGCCAGAGATTGAAATCGATAAGAATGAGTTTATTCGCATCTTTTTTAGCCATGGAAAAAAATCAGCGCAAAGCTATGAGTTAATTCCACAATAAGGGAGATTATCCGAATGTTCGCACTGTTAAAACGAATGTTTGAAAAAAAACAACCGCCCAAGGAAAGGCTGCCATTTTATGATATAGTTTGTCCTTATTGCTTTTCAAAGTTCCATCATGAAGAGGTTGTTTTCCGAGCCGCCCATCATCGCGACGATGATGAAACATTAGCCCTTCAAGAAGATGAATTGTTAAACAATTATCGGGAAAAATTTGGGCTTGCCCCAATTGATGAACTCGAGGCGATTATCGATCCCTCCATGATTCCCGATGAAAATAAAATTTATTCCAACCGTGTGCTTATGGGCGTATCTGATAAATATTCAGTTGTGACGAGAAATCGCCTTTGCCCTTCCTGTCACAATGATCTCCCCGTCACTGCGGGAAAACATCCAAGTAACATCGTTTCCATTGTCGGTGCAACATCGGTGGGAAAATCTGTTTATATGACATCGCTGATTCATACCCTTCAGCATCTGACGGCCAACAATTTCGATGCAGCATGTATCCCGCTTGATAACGAAATTAGTAAACGATTTCGGGTGAACTATGAAATTCCACTCTTTGAAAATGGGAGTCTATTACAATCAACCGAAAAATCGAACCGCCAGGAGCCGTTTATTTTTCAATTCATCTTTAAGGATGATGATCAAGCCCCATTAACGCTCGTCTTTTTCGATGTAGCAGGCGAGGGAATGACAGACATGGACTATATCAAGCTTCATGCCGCACATATCAAAAATTCTTCAGGAATTTTATTCTTAGTGGATCCAATGCAAATCCGCGCCATTCGTGAAAAGCTAATCCATCAAATGGGTGAAAATCCTGGGAAAATTGTTGGTCAAGGCGATGAGCCACGCGAGGTGGTCATTTCCCTCTTTGCAGATTTCATTGCCCATCTCGAAGACAGCAAAACGGATATTCCAACGGCAGTCGTTTTAACAAAGAGCGATCTCCTAAATTCCTTAAAAGACGACGATGGAGACTATATCCGGACAAATAGTAATGTGTTTCGCCATGTGATTCACCGGGGTTACTTAAATTTAGATGAGTACGAAAATATTAATGGGGAGATTAGAAGATTCCTAACAAAGGTAGATACCCCATTTGTGAATGCCCTTGATGTTTACTTTCGGGATACCTCCTATTTTGCCGTATCTGCCCTCGGCAGCAATCCTATCGATCAACAGGTCAGTGGGATTATTAGTCCGATTCGTGTCGATGAACCATTTATTTGGCTGCTTTATAAGTTGGGCTATATAGAAGGGAGAAATGAGAAGTGACCGGCAAGTTGATTGCACAACAAATGTATACACGCGAACGGGGCGGCGTTTTTCATGCTACTGACGGATATGATACCATTGCCATTTCCGAGAGCCTTGATAAAGCCTTTATAAAAAAATACTTACATCCCTTTTGTATGTATCATGCGCCAAAAACCCTAACAGAACACGGTGAAAAGGATCCTACTCTCTATCCAGAAGCTGTGACCCTGTTTCAGCCTGAAACCGGTGACCTAGTCATCGGTCAGGCCGTCTTTGTTCCGGCAGATTTTACGGGGAGCCGCAGCACGTATTTTATGCATAACTATATTATCCCTCCAGGTCTGAAGGATGAGTGGGTCAAACAGCCGGAGAGATTATTTCAATGGAACGAGTTTCACACCTCTTATGATATCGAATCAGGGATGATCCTCCCTGACGTAGAGGCAATTGAATATAACACGACTGATATTCTCGCTGTGAAAGAGGAATTGTTAGTCCGCTTAGCGATTAGCGAGGATCAATTCAAACAGCTTTTATTTGCTGTAATGACATCCATTTCAGGCAAGAAAAAGGTGTTTATTTCACTGGATGTACCGCTGCAAGACTATACGAGCTACGCCCTATTACTATTAGAGTTAATTACTGTATATTTACCCTATGCTCACCGCCGGAAACTTGGAGCCATCACCTTTACAAGCGCACCAGAAAGCAAAAATTATATCCATGTCACTTTTTTTGAACCCGGGACATTAAACACAGCCGATCGCAGCATCGAAAAGCAGTTCATTTTCGACTTTGCCGCTGAACGAATCTCCGGTGTTGATATTGGAGGCCAGACACATGAGTATTTGGATTATGTGCTCGAACATTTTTCAACTTCAGATCGAATCGATTCATTCTTTGAGTTTGCTGACCATGCGTTATCTGGCTTACCTGAAGAACAAAAGCTGGAACGATCAAGCTACTATCAGCTGACTGACTTATTTTTAACTTTATCAAAGCAAGATCCATCATTCTATGAAAAAAATAAACTTGGTTTTTTACATAGTTTACAAAAGTTCTTGCAGGTAAATAGTGCAGAGAAATTCGATCTAGTGGATCTCTTTTTCAAGCTGCTTCATCAGGAAAAAATGGCTTCAGATCCGAAAACAGCTCTCGATTACATCCAATCGGTTGTTTCTTTGAATTCAATCCTAAGATGTGATGAGGCCACTATCTTCTTACTCGAGACATTGAACCATCATCAAAGAGATCCGCTTTTCCATAAGTTATGGAAGGAAATTGAACAGGACCAAGTGACTTATCAATCCATCGTTCTGTTTATGAATAACCATCCTGATTATAATGGGCTCCTTGAAGGCTATCTGATGGAACGTTTAAAAAAGGCCGCTGGAGTCGACGAAATTCTTTCAGAGTTACAACAAATGTTAGAATTACCCTCTCTTTTAGAAAATGAAACATTTAAAGCTGTTTTCATAAAAAAACTTTCTTCCGCGATAACCTATCATTCATTTAAGGATATCTTAGCCATTAAGAACTTTTCCATCGACCGGGAAAGCACTGAATTTAAACACTTTAAAATGGTATTGCTCGCAAATGGAATCATCATCTTATTGCGTTCTATTCGTCTGGAGGAACTGACAGTAACTGAAATCATGTCCTTTGGCCAGATTTTTACAAAGGGACTAAATATTAGAGATTTGAAAGATCCAAAGGTAAAGGAAAATTATCAGATTATCCATGCCCTTTACGAAGTAGTCAGCCAACCCGCTCATGCAGATACGTTTAATTTCGGAGCTTTAAACGGAGCAAGCCGCTCTAAACTGAGAGGCACGCTTAAACATGTCCTGCTCAGCCAATCTAATCCTGAGTATTTTCCGCTTTTATTCATGGCTTTTGAAACGGAGGGCAGCGGGGTAGACTATCAAGGTTTATTAGAATACCTGATTAAAAACAGTGACGATCAAACAATTCTAGCCTTTATTCATGCCAATACACGACTAATTGACTTGTACCCATTTTTTAGAGCATCGTTGAAAAAGTATTTAATCATCCATCCGGAATCAATTTGGAAAAATAAAGCCCTTAGGAAAGAACTTAAATTAATTAAAAATTACAGTTTAAAAAATTTACTGAAGGAAGTGGAAACTGAAACGGCCGCCCCTTTAGTGAAATTTTTAAAACAGTATGGTCTGAAACTCTCGGTAGTGTTTGTACTGTTTGGCGGTGTTGGTGGTGGAGCCTGGTATGGGGTAAACAAGTTTTTCAGTAAAGACAAAACGCCTGCACCTGTCGTTAAAACAACGGAGACAACAGAAGACGCAGCAACGAAGGACAGGAATAAGCAAACGGTTGAACGTATTGAGACCTTAGATTCCTTCAAAACTGCCAATTTAGGAACAGACGGACACACTTTCTCCATAAATATGGAGGGAAAAAGAGCTAAAACTATTTATGGACAAGTTCAGAACGGTAAGCAAAGTATTTTATTAACGGATAATCAGGATGTAAATTACCTGTTAGACCTGACAACCCCATCTGAAGCAAGCCCCTTTGATGAGAACATGATCCTGAAAGAGGGATTCTCCCTCTCAAGTACAGAACATGATTTTACAGGTGATGGGGAACCTGAGGTCGTCCTCGCTGCGAGTGACAATTTTGCAGAATCATATATTTGGATTTTTGCTTTAAATGGAACAGAAAATGTGGGGGAAGCGCTCACACCTCTACTTGTCCAAGATGCAAAGGCTGATGTCCAGTTGGTAGGGAATAAACTAATATTATCCAAAGCGGAACCTGAGCTTATATACGAGTATTCAAAGGAAGGGCAAAAGTTTGTGGAGACAATAAATGAATAAATGTTGTTCGGTAGGGCATTCCTTGAGGGATGCTCTTTTTTTACAACTAGCAATTCGTAAAAAAAAAACAAACATAACAAAAAAGACAACCTGTATTCAGATTGTCCTTTTCG
>NZ_JBALSN010000093.1:0-1856 GCF_036966985.1 Neobacillus drentensis
AATTATATTATTTTAATACTATCAATTAGCTATTAGATTAAGTGATAACTAGCTGATGACACAATCAAGGAGATTATCAATTACGATAAAGAAAATCGGAATATTAAGAAATAAGATGTTGCCGACCTAGTGGTAGAAGTAGCAAAATCTCTTTAGTTATAAACTCCGCTGTCAGAAAAAATAAATGAGGTGAATAGAGTGCCTATTGAAGTGGGAGTATGGAAAGTAAATGATGGAATAAAGAAAATTTCATTTTCTCCAATCGAGTCAGAAAGAAAATTAGAAGATATATTAGTAAAGGATTTATCAATTCTTTCCGAAAACTTATTATTGATTGGCAGACAAATTCAAACAGAATTCGGAAAGTTTATTGATATGCTAGCAGTCGATGAAGAGGGCAACCTACATATTATTGAACTAAAGAAACATAGAGCACCTAGAGAAGTGGTTGCACAAGCAATTGACTATGCAACCTGGGTTCAGAACCTTTCATACGAACAAATATTAAATATATATGAGGATAAAAATAATAGACCATTAGAAGAAGCATTCGCTGAAAAATTTGATGATAGTCTACCGGACAAATTAAATGACTCCCATCAAATAACAATTGTATCGGCACAACTGGATAGTGAAACAGAGAGGATAATTAATTACTTATCTAATAATTTTGACGTACCAATTAACGCTGTTTTCTTCAGATACTTTGAAGAGGGAGAACAACAGTTTATAACTAGAAGTTGGCTACTAGATCCTAATGAGATAGAAGAGAAATCTAGTAATACAAAGGTAGAAAATAAGAAGGAAAAATGGAACAAACAAGATTTTGTAGTTAATTTTGAAGAAAAGCCCCATCGAAAATGGGAAGATGCAGTAAATTATGGATTCATATCAGCAGGTGGTGGTCGTTGGTATAGTAGGACATTGAGTCAATTATTTATTGGTGCTAGGGTATTTTGTATGATTCCGAAAAAGGGATATGTTGGTATAGGAAAAGTTGTAGAAACAGTAAAACCCATAAAAGATGTAAAGTTTAAAGTTGGTAAAGAAGAGAAGAGTGTTGGTGATTTGGTTCTAAAGGCACAAAATATGCTACATGATATCGATGATTCTGAAATATGTGAGTATGTTGTAAAAGTGGAATGGTTAAAGCATGTGCCTAAAGAAGAGGCTTATTGGGAAAAAGGTTTAAAGGCCAACCAAAACAGTGCATATAAATTAAGAAGCCAATACACTATTGAGAAGGTATCGGAATTTTTTGGTCTTGAAACAGTGGAAAAATAATTAACGAGGAAATCCTTTATTTAAAGGATTCCCTCGTCCTTTTTATTTGTGATGGGAAATAAATTATTAGTATTACAATCCTAAATTTTTTTTAAGATGAGCTGGTTCTTCAATTCTTAACTCATTTGTATTGTTTACCCAGAATCTTAATATTTCATGTTTATCTAGACCCTTTGAAATTTAAGACACTCTTTCTTTAACTCTATTGATATCAGGAAAACCCATTATGAATACCGCAGTATTTCTAGTTGAGCAAAATTGCTGAAACCGCATCGTTTGTGTTAATTGTTCAGAAAGCTGAATATCAAGTTGTGAACCATCAAACACAATATCTGTCCCAAAATTCTTATATGCTTGATTTCCTCTAGACTCAATTATTAATTCCAAATCATTTTTTACTGCTCTGATGTCTTCCTCGGAATGTGTAGTCCCCCTAACTACTGAAAAACCTTTAATCTCCAAATAGTTTACTATAGAATCATTTACATCATTAGGGGTCATAATTACTGAATCAGGGTGAATTTGTGAAGAGTTTATAGTAGGCATAATGTCTCCTTTCGCAATTTTATAAT
>NZ_JBALSN010000093.1:1893-3949 GCF_036966985.1 Neobacillus drentensis
GATGGATCTTTTTTAATGGGAGGGTCATAAACATTAATACAGTGAGGTGCTAAAACACTTGGGATTTCGAAAAAAAGAAAAACATCTGCTGGAAGAATGGATTAACTTATACAGAGATAAATTCAGAATCGAGTTTGCTGCCGAAGGACAAAGAATAAACAAGCAAAAAATTGAAAACCTCATAAAATGTCATATTTTAAACTATCGTGATACAAGCGAACACATATACTTATTATGTATGTCTTCTGATAACGAAACCATTCCCGTGTACGTCGGGAAAAGTGTGAATCCCTACACCAGATGGAAAAGCCATATTGGAAAATTACTTGAGGGAAAAGGATCCTATCTGCGGTGGAAAAATCTTTTAATACATGATGATAATATTGCCAAACATGCATTAATTCTGTTAATTATCCCAGACAATGAGATCCTAACACCCCCAATTCCGAACTTTCCCAAGACGGTTGGATCGGTAGAGTATCAATTGGTAAGTCTGGTATCTGACGCCTACCCAGATACGCTACTAAATAAAGAAGGGAATCGAAGATGATGATCGACTTTCGTTCATGGCTTTTTAATGTTCCAGGATATTATTTTGTTCCATTATTTGAAGTAAACGAGGATTTAATGGTTAATACCAAGCTTCTTGGAAAAAAGGAAAAAAGAACATTAGTAAGAAGCAAAGAAATGGAAAACGCAGTCATTAATCTAGTTGAAAGCAACATTGAACGTTCGGATTGGGAAGGACTGTTATACATCATGGGAAAAGGGGATAAGGAATCGTTTGTTCCCCTTTATATTGGAAAGGCGGAGAAAAAGGGAGTCAAGCATCCAATTAGTGTAAATATAGCTAATATAAGAACTAACAAGGGGAAGTTTGCTCGATGGGGAGATAATGTTGCTTATCATATTGGCGATCTGAGTCATGCATTATTTGGGTTTGAATCCTATAAGAAGCCAGATAAGAAATATAAGGTATGGGCAAATGTGCTATTTACGAACTATGATCCACCCACTCTGAAGGAACCTGTCTATCTGTATTTGCTTCCTTGGTATGAAGGAAACAAAGGTATATCAGGCTTGCATAGTTCACTTCCAGCCTTGGAAAAGGAATTAATCTCTTTAGCATCGGTTTTTTATAAAGATTCATTACTAAATGTGGATGGTGTGTAAGAATGTCTAAATACGCATTGATTAGCTGCACAAAATTAAAACAAGAATACCCATGTTATGCCAAAGAAATGTATTTGGAATCACAATTATTTAAAAAGGCTGTCCAATACATAAGCAAACAGAATTACGATGATTGGTTCATATTATCAGCTAAGTATGGATTGCTTCGTAAGGACACCTTAATTGAGCCATATGATATCACCTTGAACAACATGAATTCTTCACAACGAAAAACATGGTCAAAAGATGTTTTTGCTGAGTTAATCAAACTAGCGCCACAACAATTCGACTTTTATGCTGGGAAAAAATATAGAGAATACCTTATTCCAAATCTAGAGAATAATGGAATTAAATGTAATATCCCTCTTGAAGGTAAAGGGATCGGAGAGCAGCTAAAATTCTATAAGGATCAGCTTATTTAATTCAGTTTAACTTCTAAATCCTAGCGGGTATTGTTAAGTGATTAATCATTCTTTTAATAATATGATATTTAAATAGAATTAATTAATTATTAGGGAGCGTGGAGGAATTGAGAAAAGCTTACATAATAAATACCAATCGTACAAATAGGCCAAACGGAGAAACCGAGAGGGATATGTTGAAAAATGAAAAGTGTTCAGCCTAATTTTCTCCTTGGAAAGAGAAAATCGAACAAATTCAACCCAATGATTTAGTGTTTCTTTATAGAAATGGAAAAGGTATTATTGCAAGAGGAATCGCAACGGGAGTAGTTGAAATAGCAGATTATCAGAATGATGAAGGTTTACATATAAACGAAGAGTATTATATGAATTTAAATCGATTTGAAAGCTTACGTAATCCAGTACCTTCTGCTGATATTAATGATATTGTTGGCACCCATATAGTTCTAGCACCTACAATG
>NZ_JBALSN010000094.1:0-9576 GCF_036966985.1 Neobacillus drentensis
TGATTCGTTTGTTAAATGGAGTAATTAATGCTACAAGCGGTCAGATGAAGGTAATGGGATATGATCCCCAAACAGAGGGGGATGAAATCAGAAAGAGGGCGGGAATTGTAACGGAGAGTGCCGCTTTGTACCATGACATGAGTGCATGGGACAATCTAGTCTTTTTTTCTAAAATCTATAATGCCTATGACCCAAAGCGCATCACTCATCTGCTTGAGCAATTTGAAATGATTGAGAAGAAGGACCAATTAGTGGGCACGTTTTCAACAGGGATGAAAAAAAGAATTACCCTTGCAAAGGCGTTGCTCCATAAACCTGCGCTTTTGTTCCTGGATGAACCCACAAATGGTTTAGACCCTGAAGGGATAAACGATGTGATTCATTACCTAAAAAAAGTAAATAAGGAAGAAAAGGTCACGATTGTCATTTGTTCACATGTCCTGCATCAACTAGAGACTATATGTGATTCATTCTTATTTTTAAAGGGTGGTCAAATCGTCGAGAAGGGAACTAGAAGCGAATTAGAGGATCGCTATTTAACTGAGGTTACCCTTTTGGTTGAAACTGGTCTCTTGCCAATCGACCCAAAGACATATAGGGGCTTTGCTTACATTAGAAAAGATCGGCATAATATTGAGTTTTATCTTCCATCAAAAAATGAAATTCCAGGTCTACTCAAGAGTATTCTGAGTGAAACGTGGATCCATTCGTGTGATATTACCAATAGAAGTTTGGAGTCGTTATATTTTAAAATAAGGGGGGAAAAGCATGAATAAGAACATTATTGCTGCCGTCGCTCAAAAAGATATTAAGAACACTTTTTCTTCCAAAAAGATATGGGTACCAATGATCATCCTTCCTTTACTTCTATGCATTTTACTCCCAGCAATATTTGCTTATGTTGGTCTAAATACAGAATTAATTGGGGATTCCTCTAAGGATCTAGAAAAACCAATCAATGCCATCATCAAGAACTTTCCGAATGAAGAGTTAAGGAATACCCTAGCTTCGCTTCCGACACTAGGGTACAAATCGGTTTATTTTTTCTTGAACTTTATGATCATCCCGTTTTTCTTAATGACTGCTATTATCAATTCTATGGTTACTTCTTCGAACAGCTTTGCAGGGGAGAAGGAGAGAAATACATTGGAAACATTATTATTTGCTCCGATCACAGTTTCTGAATTGTTTTTTGGCAAGGTGATTGCATCCTTCATCCCTACTATACTCATAACGTTTGTGGCTTTTTTACTTAATGCCGTGATTGTAAATCTAATTACTTATCGAATTTTTAATGAAATTTTATTTTTGAATTCAACCTGGTTGCTTTTAATGTTTTGGGTGATCCCAGCCTTAGTAATCTTTAATATTGTTTTGAATGTGCTAGTTTCCGCCAGAGTAAAATCTTTTCAGGAAGCACAACAATTTGGCGGTATTATGGTTTTACCTGTCGTCGGCCTTATTATCAGCCAAGTTAGTGGTCTTTTCTTCCTAAGTCCACTAACCTTATTCTTAATTGGAGTAGGTTTACTGGTTGCTAATGGAATCCTCCTTAAACTCATCACCAAATTTAACCAAAGAAACACCCTTTTTGAAAGCCAAATTCACTAAAACCTGCATTTGTCCGCAAAAGGCGGACAAATGTCTTTGTGTGGTGCCTGACACCAATTTTTTTGTAAAAAAATTTTTTTTATTTTTTTCGAACAAAATGTTTGAATTTTTAGAAAACTGACTGTATAATTAGAAAAAACGTAAGGAGTTGATTTCCATGGAAAAGAAATTACTTAATTCACCACAACATTCGGATGAGAATACAGATGCTGTTGTTGCAGAAATGTTTCTAAATAATGCCCTGCTAGAATTTAGACGGGAGAAAATCCGCAAGGAAATCGACCACACATTACTACACGGGGATAAGGAATTATTCCTAAAATTAACAGAAGAGTTAAAAAAGATTTCTTAAGTTATCGATTAACGGATCCTATTCTTTAAAAAAGAAGCCTATCCAAATATGGATGGGCTTCTTTCTGTTTACATATAAATGAGTGTCCTTAACAAAAATCTAATTTTCATTAATGATTCAAAAAATAAGGAACCAATCCAATTGGATTGGTTCCTTTATTGGGGGATTACTCACAAGAATCATCTCAGTTATTATCGTCATCGCCGCTATGTCTGTTTTGATGAGCGCCGTCATCTGCTTTGTTGTCGTCATCGGTCTTTGTATCGTCGTCGCTGTTATCATCATCGCGCTCAACTCTAACTACTTTTCCGGATTCAGCATCGATTCTTACCTCTGCTTCACCCGTGCTCGTGTTTAGCTCAACTTTATATTCCATTCTACCATGCTCTAATTCTTGTTCAATTTCAACTACTGTTCCATTTACTTCACTAATTGCAATCTCTTTTGCTTTTTCCGCCGTAATTAAATTAGAATTAGTTGCTGCTGTATTATTGCTGTCATCAGTTTCCACTTTAATAGTTGTTTGGCCCTGGTCATTTCCAGTAACATTTGCTCTTATTTTTTTATCTTCCTGATGGATAGAATCCTCAGCTCGTGTATCATGTTTTGAAGCCCCCACTGCAACGGCCCCGCCCAAGATTAACAACCCAGATAATGCACCAACAATAAATTTATTTTTCATTAAAAATTCCTCCTTTGTGTTTGTTTACTACACTAATAGAATATCCAGTGAAGATTAGAGCCAAAGGGGGAAAAACATTAGAATTTAATGAGAATTATCAGTAGTGTAAACTATCTGTTCTTTACTTTAGTCATCATCTTCCTTTTTATCATCCTTGCCGCGTTGCTTAGAATCATCATTTTTATCATCATCATCATCACTACTGCGATCGTCCCATGAAACCGACATAACATTGCCTGTAATGGAATGGATTTGTACAATTGCTTCTCTGTCATCCTGGGTCTCAACTTCAACAAGGTAGTAAGTTTGTTCGCCTTTTGTTTCCAGCCAAATATGTTCCACAATCCCATTCACTTGTTTCTTTGCAATATCACGTGCCTCTTCCTCAGTAAGTCTCTTAGTGGAAGAAGTATTATTTTGTGTAGTAGTTGATAAGAGAATCTCTCCAGTATGAGCATCCACTGTGAGTGTAGTTTGATTATTTCCTTCTTTTACGACTGCCTTGTAAATTGTTTCGTCCTCGCTGGTTATTTTTTCAAATGATGTAATCGTTCCTTTTACCTTGGCTAAGATGATTTTTCTAATTTCATCTTCTGATTTAATTGTAACCTCTGGTTGATTAAGAGGTGGAGACTTCGTTTCTTTTTTGATAAATGACAGGACTTTTCCAGAAATCGCATTTAGTTCGATCTGATAAATAGTATCTTTTTTCTCTAAATCTATATGGTATTGCTCATCAGTTAACTTAATTTGAATAACTGTTCCCTGATAGCGGTCCTGGACAAGCTTTTGTGCTGCCTGTTTTGATAAAATTTCATCCGATGCTTCGGTCGGGCCGAACATTTGCCAACTAAAATAAATGAGAAAGGCAAAAATAAGAAAGCCTATTATCATCCAAAACCCAGTTTTTTTCTTCATTCTTTCACCTCACCACGTTAAGTACATTTATTTTCTAATATGAAGATTAAAAATTGCTGAGAAATGGATTAATTTTTATTAGTTTTAATAAAAAGAGTTGCCGTGGTTCCAACTCCTTCTTCACTTTCAAGGTGAATCCTGATACCAATGGCATCAGCAATTTCCTTTGCTAATGATAAGCCAAGTCCTGAACCGCCTTTTTTTCTATTTCTTGCTTTATCAACACGGTAAAAACGGTCAAAGACCTTTGGCAGTTCATCTTTTTGAATGCCGATTCCCTTGTCGGCTACACTTATAAATGCCTCATCATGCTTTATTCCTATATTAACTGTAATGGCATCATCACTATATTTCCGTGCATTATCAAGAAAGATATATATTAGCTGCTTTAGTTTCTTTTCATCCGTAACAACCATTTTCTGTAAATTGTTTTTCTGCTGAAAATGTATTTCTCTATTATAAGCACTTTGAAAGGCCTTAACCGTTCGCAGCATAAAATCGCTAAGATTAAGCTCAGACTTTTGGATATTCCACTGCTCGTGATGCTTAGCCAACAGTAACAGCTGTTCAGTCATGTCTTTCATGCGAACTGCTTCGGAATGAATCGCTTCAATCGATTCGGCAAAAAGCTCCGGTTCCTTTAATCCTCTCCGCTTTAAAAGACTTGCATAGCTCTCAATAATGGTTAAGGGGGTTTTAAATTCATGGGACGCATTCGAAACAAACTGTTTTTGTTTTTCGTAATTTGTTTCAAGTAAATCGATCATATGGTTAAAGGTTTCTCCCATTTGATAAAGTTCGTCCTTGGATTTTCCATCAAGGGTCAGCCTCTTGAAGCGGCCGCTCTGTCTAATTTCTTTCATAGTCTTAATCATGGATGTAACAGGGTTGGTAATTAGTTTACTGAGAATCCGGCTGGAAACAACTACAGGAATTAGTGCCAGCAGTGTCACCAAAATCAAGACTAGCCTCAGAATTTTTAAGTTATCAGTTGCCGGCTGAATGCTTTTAGTCACTTGAAGATTTGCGACACTTCCATCTAGTAAAATAATAGGCATAGACTCAAAGGTATATGACTTTTTTTGAAAAACAATAAAAGTACTAACTTCCCCTTGATGAAATTTGGCTTTTCTTCCAATTAAAGCTTGCTCTGTGGGGCTTGTGACTGTTGATAAAGGTTTGTTATTTTCTGTGACAAATTGGATCATTCCTTTGATAGGGACGTAAGAACGTAATAGTTCTGCCTCAGAAATGGAACCAAGTGATTTCCCAATATCATTTGTCGTTTTTTCCATTTCCTTTGTGGAGGTGATTAATTCACTGTTGAGAATTAATTTGTTAAAGGTGTAATAAACAGATAGATTCATCATTATTAATAAGGCGGCAAATAACACGGCAGTATAAAAGTTTATTTTATTACTTAGTTTCATTTAGCTTCCTTTAAGACATACCCGACACCACGGACGGTATGGATTAATGCGGGCTTATTCTGCTGTTCTAATTTTTTTCTGACATATCGAATATATACATCGACTACATTTGTGTCACCGATAAAGTCATAACCCCAAACAGCTTCCAAAATTTGATCTCTGTTTAATACTTGCCGCTTATTTGTTAATAAATAAACCAACAAATCGAATTCTCTAGGAGTTAATTCAATTTCATCTTCTCCACGAAAAACTTCCCTTGTTTTTGGATTTATTTTTAGGTCAGCAAATGTTAATAAACTCTCGTCTTCCTGAGGCTGTTCTACAGCTTTCACCCTTAAAGCAGCTCGTACCCGCGCTAATACCTCTTCAATTTGAAAGGGCTTTGTTATATAATCATTTGCCCCATAATCCAGTCCTGACACTTTATCTTCAACCGAGCTTTTGGCAGTTAGTAATAGAACAGGTGTAATTTGGTCGTTTAACCGTATCCGCCTGAGCAGTTCAATGCCGCTAATTCCAGGCAGCATGACATCAAGTAATATTAAGTCCCATTTTCCATTCTTGTATGCCTCAAATGCTTCAAGACCATCCATTACCTTTGTTACCACATATCCTTCGTACTCAAGTTCGATTTCAAGAAGCCGAGCAATCTTTTCTTCATCTTCAACCACTAGAATGGTTTCCTTTTTCATAAGTGAGCCCCCCTTAGAAATTGAATATTACTAATTTATAACACTTTTCCACAGCCAGTTAATGATAAAAAAAATATCGACCTGCAACCTCACAACAAGAGTGGTGCCTGACACCCTTTTCAAGTATGATGAAAAAAGAGAAAAGTTAAGGAGTGAATTGGTTGAAGCAACTTCATTTATACTGTAAGAAAATCCCTTTTACTTATTCAAGGTTTTTCAGTCAATATCGTGTCCTAGCGGAGAATAGCACCCATCATGTGCTGTTAGAAAGCGGCCGCGGCGGGCGTTACAGCATTGCTGCATTTCAGCCTGAGACGATAATAAAAGGGAAAAACCATATGCTTGAAATTCAAAATGAAAATGGTACCGAGAAACAGGAAGGGAATCCATTACACTTATTGATGGAATATATGAACCGGTATCATGTCGATAAAATAGAAGGTCTTCCTAGTTTCCTGGGAGGTGCAATTGGTTACATAAGCTATGATTATGCTAGGTACATTGAAGTCCTTCCGGATCTTGCAACAGATGACTTACAAATACCGGAAATCTACTTTTTTATTGTGAGCGAATGGTTTGTCTTTGATCATAAAGAAGAGATTTTGTGGCTTATGTTTTTAGCTGAAAATGACCAGGGGATGGAGGAGAAAATTTCCTTTTGGGAAAAACGATGGACTTCAGAAATCCCTTTCATTCAAACAACAAAACCTAGAGAAAGTAACGATAATAATCTAGAGGTTTCAATGACAGAAGATGAATTTATTCAGGCTGTAATTAAGATTCAGCAATATATTGGACAAGGCGATGTTTTTCAGGTGAACCTTGCCGTCCGCCAATCAAAACCGATTGATATAGAAGCAATAGAAGTGTATGAACAATTAAGGTCCTTAAATCCCTCTCCTTATATGGCCTATCTTCATACTCCGGAATTTCAACTTGTAAGTGGGTCGCCTGAACTTCTTGTTAAAAAGGACGGACTAGAAGTAAGTACACGTCCGATCGCAGGCACTCGTTCAAGGGGTAAAAATCACGAAGAAGACATCCAACTCGCGAATGAATTAATTGAAAATGAAAAAGAGCGTGCGGAACATGTGATGTTGGTGGATTTAGAGCGAAATGATCTTGGTAGGGTATGTAAGTATGGAACCGTCGAGGTCAATGAATTTATGGTCATTGAAAAGTATTCCCATGTCATGCATATTGTCTCCAATGTAAGAGGAGAATTAGCGGATGACAAATCAAGCTTTGATATCATTGATGCTGTTTTCCCAGGAGGGACTATAACTGGCGCTCCTAAAGTCCGTACAATGGAAATAATCGAGGAACTTGAGCCCGTTCAAAGAGGAGTGTACACCGGTTCTCTTGGCTGGATTGATTTTAGCGGCGATTTAGAATTAAACATTATTATCCGCACCATGCTTGTTAAAGATGGGATGGCACATGTGCAGGCAGGGGCAGGAATCGTTATTGATTCTAATCCAAAGCATGAGTACAAAGAATCGATGAAAAAAGCAGCTGCATTATGGAAAGCGAAAGAAATGGCAGAGGAGTAAGAGCAATGATATTTATGATAGATAATTACGATTCTTTTACCTTTAATTTAGTGCAATATTTAGGTGAATTGGGAGAAGAATTAGTGGTAAAGCGAAATAATCAAACATCGATTGAGGAGATTAAAGAACTACAGCCTGAATTTTTAATGGTGTCTCCAGGGCCATGCAGTCCAAATGAAGCGGGAATCAGCTTGGATGCGATTCAAGCATTCGCCGGGAAAATCCCGATATTTGGTGTGTGCCTCGGCCAGCAAGCAATTGCCCAGGCTTTTAATGGAGATGTTATTCGAGCGGAAAGGCTGATGCACGGGAAAACATCGAATATGTATCATGACGGAAAGACGATTTTTCGAGGTTTGCCAAACCCTTTTCCTGCTACTCGATACCATTCCTTAATCGTCAAACGAGAGACATTGCCTGAATGCTTTGAGATTTCTGCTTGGACAAAAGAGGGAGAAATTATGGCAATCCGTCATAAGGAGTTACCAATTGAAGGAGTACAGTTTCATCCAGAATCTATTTTAACTACCTCAGGAAAAGAGCTTTTGAGAAACTTTGTCCATCATTATAAAAATATCGTAATACAAAAGGGTCATTAATTATGGTGATATATATAAACGGACAATTTTTAACAAAAGAAGAGGCAGTACTTTCCCCGTTTGATCATGGTTTTTTATATGGNNTCCTTTCCTGCTAGATGACCATTTAGAGCGCCTTAATCAAGGATTAGAGGTTCTAAACATCAACTATCGTTTTGAGCGTGAAGAAACGAATGACATCTTGCAAGAATTATTAAAAGTAAACCATTTGAACAATGCTTACCTGCGGCTAAATGTTTCGGCGGGGATAGGGGATATTGGTTTGCAAGTAGAACCGTATACTAACCCAAACATTCTTTTTTTTCCTAAACCTTTACCTCAGGCAGGGGATTTAACGGAAAAAAAGGCGGTTTTATTGGAGTTGAAACGAAACAGTCCCGAAGGAAGTGAACGTCTGAAGTCCCATCATTTTATGAATAATATCTTGGCAAAAAGAGAGATAGGACATGCTGCAGATACAGAAGGGATTTTCCTCAATGAGAGAGGGGACATAGCAGAAGGAATCGTCTCTAATATCTTTTGGGTAAAAGGAAATGTCGTATACACCCCTTCCGTACAAACTGGTATTTTAAATGGGATTACACGCCAGTTTGTTAGTGAGTTAGCGAAGAAACATAATCTGAGTGTAGAAGAGGGGCTTTATTCCTTGGAACACAGCCTAGAGGCCGATGAGATGTTTGTCACAAATTCCATTCAAGAGATCGTCCCCATTTCTACATTTGAAGGACATGAATTTCCTGGTAAACGAGGCCAAATAGTACAAGTATTGCATCGTGAATATCGCCACTATTGTAAAAGTCTGTGGTCAGGGCATGGATTAAGGAGTGAATAACCTTGAAAGAAAAAATACTCGCTGAAATCAAAAAAATTGAAGAGCAATATGAAGTAAAAGTCTGTCTAGCCGTCGAGTCTGGGAGCAGAGCATGGGGATTTCCTTCTAAGGATAGTGATTATGATGTCCGGTTTATTTATGTCCATCAAAAGGACTGGTATTTGAGCATTGACCAAAAGCGAGAAGTGATTGAACTGCCAATTAATGACCTCCTTGATATTAATGGTTGGGAAATACGAAAGGCGCTCAAACTCTTTCGAAAATCCAATCCACCGCTAATGGAGTGGCTCCATTCGGGAATTGTCTATTATCAAGCCTTTTCATTAGTAGATAAATTAAAAGCAATCCAGAATCAAGTGTTTTTACCGCAATCCGCACTTTATCATTACTTAAATATGGCAAAAGGTAATTTCCGCGATTATCTCCGCGGTGATCATGTGAAAATTAAAAAGTACTTTTATGTCCTAAGACCGGTATTAGCTTGTTTATGGATTGAAAGATACCATACAGTCCCGCCTATTGAATTTCAAATATTAGTAGAAGATCTTCTTGAAGAGGACCAGTTAAAGCAGGAAATCTCTACCTTGCTTGAAAGGAAAATCAACGGTGATGAGCTCAACCTTGAGCCGAAGGTAAATACCATAAATGACTTTTTAGAAAAAGAAATCAATCGCCTTGAGGAATACACGAAAACCCTTAAAGTTTCCAAAGAGGATATGACCCCAGTTTTGGATAATCTATTCCGAGATATTCTTGATGAGGTATGGGCATAATCACCTCAGTCTAAAAAAGTTTAAATTACTTTGTGAGCCACTTTATTTCAAAAGTGGCTCATTGTTTTATATAAATATTAGCGGTTGATAATTGTGAGAGGTATAAAAATTCATAATTTCTGCAAATTTTTGTT
>NZ_JBALSN010000095.1:0-230 GCF_036966985.1 Neobacillus drentensis
GAATTTAAAGGGATTATTGAAGCGGCAGGAAGAGACCATGTCATCCTGAGTGACCCACAAGTTGGGACTCGTTACCTGATTCCAATGGTCGCCGTTGATTATATTCAGTTCTCTGAAGAAATTGAGTATGAATATCCATATGGCAGTGCGCCGCCTATGGCTACTTACCCGCCAAGATAAATCCTATGAAGCCAACACCAATTGACCGTCAATTGGTGTTTATTTTTTTA
>NZ_JBALSN010000095.1:267-29215 GCF_036966985.1 Neobacillus drentensis
CCTCCCGCAGGAGTCTTCACGCCTTCCACTCCAATCAACATGGTGCCAATAATTATCATAGCCTTTTTTTGAGGGACAAAAAAGACATCGGGCGCAGACCCGATGCCTAACTTTCTATTAGAGATGTTTCACTGCTCCAACTATGATTAAGATCCAAGCGGCTAAGAAGCATACTCCTCCAATTGGTGTGATTGCTCCTAGAATGCCTATCTTTGTTAAGCTCAGTACATACAAACTTCCGCTGAAAAATATAATTCCCGCCAGCATTAACCACCCTGACCAAGTAAATTGCGGGCTGGCAGCTGCCACTTTGCCAATTAACAGGCCAACAATTAAAATCCCAATCGCGTGGAACATTTGGTAGGTAACTCCTGTTTTCCAAATTTCCAAATAATGTGCATCGAGTTTATCCTTTAATCCATGGGCACCAAATGCACCGAGCGCGACTGCGATAAAGGCATTGATGGCACCTACTATGATAAAAGCTTTCATATTATTTTCCCCCTTTTTAAAAATCAAACAATGAATCCCCGTTTGCTTCGTCTTCCATATCAAGTTTTTTGGGCTGCTGTATTGTTTGTACTTGTTGAATGCTGGGTTGATTCATCACAGGCTGTTGGTAGGCCTGGAACGAGATAGCCGGCTGAACTGCTTGCACTGGAGCGGCCGGAGCCTCACTTTTCCGTGCTGGCGTTTCATCTAGCAATAACTCACATAATGTTTTAATAGAGTAGACTTTTTCTCGCATGCTTTCTTCCTTTGTACTGCTCTTCGCTAGTTTCAATTCCTCTTCTATTTTCGCTAATAGTTTTTGGACAGATATATTCACTTGTCTAGCACCTCTAATTTCAGTCTCTTTTCTATTCTACATGAGTATCGCCTTTTTTTCGAAAAATTAGCCCGCAAGATGAGCTCACACTTCGACATGATCTTCAATGTTTCACGTGAAACAAGTCGAATGCTGAAAAAATAACCCGCACCAATGACGGTACGGGTTCAAATTATCCTAAAATCCGCTGGTAAACTGATTTGGCATGAGTCAAATCCTTGGTGCCGTGAATGAGGGCGCGGCCGTCTTGAAAAATAACCATCCGCTCTTCGCCCATTTCAACTGATACCAAATAAGGGTTGCCCTTCACCACATATCCGAGCGAGCCAAGCTGCCCAGCGAGGCGTTCTAACGAGATCTCACCAGCCGACGATGGGCGGATTTGCACAGTATCACGTCCGCACAGTATCGTCGTCTTCGTCATATTTTCCTGATCGAGATAGGGATAGGTCCGCTCCTCGCCGCATGATAAGCACCCGGCAAACTTCGCTTTCGACATCTTCAAGCTCGTGTACTGATTTCTCCATAAATCAAAGCTGACAAAGGAAGTCCTGAGTGCGTCCCAATCCTCCACCAACATCTTCAGCGCCTCCGCGGTCTGATGGGCAATGACCATTTGGACAGCTGGAGAAATAATTCCGCCAGTATCGCAGGTCATCCCCTGGAGTGGAATAGAGCGTAACAGACAATTTAAACACGGGGTTTTCCCAGGAATCATCGAAAACGTCATCCCAAAGCTGCCGACACAGGCCCCGTAAATCCACGGAACCTTGTATTTTTGCGAGACATCATTCATCGCCATCCGCGTTTCGAAATTATCAGTCGCATCCATCATCACATCAACGCCCACAACAAGCTCTTCCAACAACTCAGGGGTAGCATCCCCAATAATTGAGACCACTTCCACATCTGAGTTAATCGCACGCAAGCGTTTTTCCGCCGCGGCAGCCTTTGGAAGCTTCTCAGCGACATCTTCTTCCGTATAGAGCTGTTGGCGTTGCAGATTGCTGGCTTCCACATAATCGCGGTCNNCGGTCAATAATCGTAATCTTGCCGACACCGGCACGAGTCAGTACCTCGGCACTTCCTGATCCTAAGGCTCCTGCCCCAATAATCAGCACATGCTTGCTGCGAATCATTTCTTGTCCTTCTTTGCCAACCCCCGAAAAGAGGACCTGCCGTGAATACCGTTCGTCCATGCTGATCAGCCTCCGCTTACTGGCGGAATAAAGGCGATTTCATCCCCATCTTGAATCACTTCATCGTTCGCAGCAAACTCTTCATTGACGGCTGTCATTACCGTATCCATCTTTGGCAGATCATACTTAGCCGCTAACTCTGCTTTTAACTCCGCCACCGTTTTTCCGCCGGCATTGACAGTAAGAAACTCTTCGCCAACCGCATCACGTAAATGAGCAAAAAATAACACCTTATTCATTTAAGTCACTCTCCTCCGGCTTACCGCTTGGATAGGCAACCGTTTCGAGTTGATTTCCCATCCACGCTTCGCCTTCCTCCCAGTGTTCTTTCTTCCAGATCGGGACGATTTCTTTGATTCGTTCAATCGCATAGCGGTTGGCATCATAGGCATCGGCACGGTGTGGTGTCGAGACGGCAATGACCACGGCCACATCGGTGATGTCTAAACGGCCAACGCGGTGAGTGATGGCCACGCACGCACCCTCCCAACGCTGTTCAATTTCCTCGCCGATTTGCGCCAACTTCTTAACCGCCATTGCTTCGTACGCTTCATAAATTAAAAATAGTGTTTTTTTACCCTTGGTTAATTCCCGAACCGTGCCGATAAATGTGGTAATCGCACCGGCATTACGCTGGACAACCTTATCTATGACAGCTTGAATATCGATTGGTTCTTTTGAGATTTCGTACATCATCCTGATTACACCTCTAACCCTAAGCACTTTGGCTCTGCATTTTCAACCACTTGGTATCCGCCAATTTTTTCAACCTGCTCTTTAAAGACTGCTGATTGGATCATCCCAATAAGCAGCTGCCCGCTTTCACTTTCATAAAAGCTTCTTGTCATCAATAAATCATATTCCTCATCAGCAACAGGCAAAAAGTCAAGATCCATCGCCTTTGCGGCCGGATAAATACCAAGTCCAGCCCCATGAGCATCCCCGTTCACTTCCGCAGCCACCGCTAAATGTGAAAACATTTCCCGGTCATACCCGGTAATATCGTCTGGTGTCAGGCACCCNNCCGAGTTCCCGCTCCTTTTTGGCGGTTGACGAAGTTCGCCTTCGTACGTTCTAGGTCTGCGGCTGATTCAATTCCAAGCGGGTTGCCTTTCGGCAGGATCCAGCCTTGTTTTCTTTTTAAAAATGGATAAAGAATCACATCTTGATTGGCTAATAGTTTGCTTACATAGGAGATATTGTATTCCTTTGTACTAGGGTCAAGTAAATGAATCCCCGCTACATGGGCCTCTCCTTTTCGAATGGCCATAATGCCGGCCATACTGCCGACATGGGAGGAGACAATTTTCATGTCTGTCCGTGCCCGTTTTAACTGTGACGATAACAAATCAATCGTCAGATCATGGCTGCCGCAGAACACGATGGCATGTTTAATCTCCTCAAGCGGTCGCATTAATTCAACTTCTGCAAAATCGCCTTGTTCATAACCAATGATGTCAGGCGGGACGATTAACAAGCCGTCTGCTCTGACATAAGACATCGTAACGCCAGCCGCACGGGTGAGCGGATTGGCCACGAATTGTCCATTCACATAGCCGATATTCATGCGCACGAAGTCCTCTGCACCCATCGAAGAAACAATTCGGCGTCCTAACTTAACAGTCACGGTCTGCCTTTTAGGCTCAGGAATTTGCAGGTATTGACAGATAAGCGGTCTGACAAACCACTCAAGCGCTAAATAGGCAGAGACCGGATAGCCTGGAACTCCAACGACAATCTTGCCATTTATTTTACCTAAAATCACAGGTTTTCCTGGCCGTGCGGCGACCCCATGGGTAAAGACTTCACCGATTTCACCAATAATATGAACCGTGTAATCCTTGGAACCCGCAGATGAGCCCGCATTAATAACAATGATATCAGACGTTTCTGCTGCATCTAAAAGAACGGCTTTAATGTTTTCCGGTTCATCCTTCACAATCGGATGGAGTTTCGGTTCTCCGCCCCAATCCTTAATGAAGCCCGCAAACACGGTGCCATTGAATTCAATAATTTTTCCAGGGGCTAACTCTGAATTGGCTTCCACTAATTCATTCCCTGTTGGAATAATCGTCACGACTGGTTTTTTGGCGACAGGAATGACCGATTGCTGTCCAGCTAACAGCACACCTAAATCCGCCGGCCGCAGGATATGACCTTGTGGAAAAAGCATCTCCTCTTGAACCACATCCTCGCCGATTGGACGAATATGCTGCCAAGGGGTGGCAGGTTCAATGATTTCAATCGTTTCCTCATCAATGACATCGACATGCTCAATCATAATAACCGCGTTAAATGGTGCGGGAATGGCATTCCCAGTATCTACATAACAAAATTGTCCGCCGAGCGTGAGACGAAGGGGATTTTGCTCATGGGCTTGATAGGTGCTTTCTGCTACGACGGCAATGCCATCCATGGCACTGGCATGGTAATGGGGCATCGAAACTCGTGCAAAAATGGGTTCAGCTGTCACACGCCCTAATGCGTCCATTGTTAAGATTTCTTCCTTTTCAGGGGTTACACTTTGAGCCTCAAGAATTTCTTCTCTAGCTTGTGCTCGGGGTTTATCTTCTAAATATATTTTTCTCTTAAAGTGTGTATAATCCATTCCTAGGCCCCCCTTATCGTGATGCAATCACAGGTACAGAATCCCCCTGTGAAATTCCTTCCTTCTCTGAACTAATTTCAACAATTCCATCACTTTTTACTAGAGTTGTGATTAAGCCGGATTTACCAATAATCGGCTCAGCCCACCATTCTCCCTCTTTTTCAAACAAGCGGACACGAATATAATCGGACCGTCCCATGGAGGAAGGGATATTTTTGGTGATCTTAGCAAATATGCGCTCTGGTTTCCGTTCAATCTCCTCGCCCTTTAGCTTACGTAAAATTCGTTCGCCAAACAGCTTGAAGATAATCATCGCAGAGGCGGGATGACCTGGCAGGCCAATGACAGGTTTCCCATTTGCCATTGCTAGAATCGTAGGTTTCCCAGGCTTAATCGAGATCCCATGGACAAAAACACCAGGGTCTCCTAATGATTGGATGACTTCCGTTGTATAATCCTTTGCGCCGACCGAGCTTCCGCCGGAAAGGATTAAACAGTCCACTTGTTCATACAATTCGCTTGCCTTTTGTTGAAATTCCTGATAATCATCACGGACAATTCCGCCGTAGATGACGTCGACATTCCATTCACTGGCTAAACCGGCAATCGTCAAGTAGTTGATGTCGCGAATTTGCCCCTCAACCAGGGTTTCCGTTTGATAAGGGACAATTTCATCACCCGATGAAAGATAACCGACCTTCAATTTTCGATAAACGGTTACTGCAGCAACACCTAGAGAAGCGAGTGCTCCTAACTCCTGCGGACGAAGTTTTGTTCCCGCTGTTAAAAGTGTTTCACCCTCTTTAATGTCCTCGCCGGCACGAATGACATTTTCTCCAGGAGCAACCTGCTTGTACGTATTTAAAAGCTGGTCGACATCCTCACAATGCTCAATCATGATAACGCTGTCACTGCCAACCGGAAGCATCCCGCCCGTGGGCACATAAACCGCATTACCTGGGCCAGCCTTTGCAGTAGGAACCTCACCCATTTTCACTTCCCCTGTTACTGTCAGGAAGCCTGGCATGGATTCAGAAGAACCATACGTATCCTTCGCACGAACGGCATATCCATCCACAGTTGAACGATCAAAGCTTGGCACATTTTCCTTTGCGATCACTGGCTCCGCAAGGATATAGTGGAGCGCCTCTTCCAGCCCCCGCACCTCCGTTTGTCGGATCGCTGGAATCTTCTCCTCTATTAAGGCAAATGTCTCTTCAACTGTTTTCACTTTGAAAAATTGCATGGTTCCCTTTTTCCCCCTTATCTATCTTCCGCCCACTTTTTAGCGTCTTCATACTCATTTGGGTGATTCATATTAAAAAAGACTCGCTCTAAATCGATGCTGCTGTATGCCTGAAGGTCCTTTTCTGTTACATATAGGACATTTAAGCAATCAAGCAGATGCTTCATCCGAAGTTGTCCCGCTTCAATACTTTGTGCGGCCACGTCCGCCACCCTTTTTTGAAAGACGGCAAACAATGGATGCTGGACTCCATTAATGACAGGGATGACAGCATCATATCCGCTGCTCTTTTTTACAAGCAGTTCGGCAAGTTTGGCGGAAACAAATGGCATATCACAAGCTACGACAAAATTCATCTCATAAGGCGAAGACAGCAAGCCTGCATGTACTCCTGCTAGAGGTCCCTGACCAGGATACTGATCCTGGACCATCTTTACCCCTAAAAATTGATATTCTTCAGGATGATTGGTTACAAGAATTATATCATTAAACGATAGGTTAAGCGCATCTGCAATTCTCTCAATATTCGTTTTCTTGTTTATTTTTAGAAGGGCTTTATTGGTGCCCATCCTGCTTGATTTTCCACCAGATAAAATAATCGCGGCAGCCTTCATCAACCCTTCACCCTCTTAATTTATATCTTTTTCCTCGCCCACTGCTTGATAGCCATTGTTCTGTGCCACATAATCCAAATGGATCGAGTTCAGATCCAGTAAGGCGGCCGATGGCTTTTCAATATATTGGCGCGTATCAATAATTTTAATATAGCCCTTACAATCTTCGCAAACTTGAATTTGTGATACAGCATCGCGTTCAATGGTCAGGAACTTCATGTTTTTATGGTCTTCATTACCGCAATGCGCGCATTCTAAGCGTTTCGCATTCCAATGGACAAGGCAGCGCGGGCAATGAATCATTTTTTTGCCATTCTCTTCAATTGTGGCTAAACGGACAGGTTCGCCACAAACCGGGCAGCCAGCCCCTGGGATGGCATGGGTGATATCGGGTTGAATTATTTCGGCAGCCTTTTGTAAATAGGGACGGAGCGCTGTTTCTGTAAGAAAATGGGGAATCCATTCTTCAAAGCCGTTTTCTTCAGCAAAATCGACAAAATATTGATGGTTGAATGAAAAAGCCTCTTCAATCCAACGGATCATTGTATCTTCTGTTAGCAGACTGCTGATACCTGCAAGCTTTGTCTCAAGTTCAGGGTCATAGTTTATTAATATGGAATTTATTTCCTCTATACACTGTATGAATAGGGAAATTTCAAAATCAATAGTCGTTAATGCGGCAGCAGGCACTCCTGCAGCCATAGCAGCTTTATCAAGGGTTGGTTTAATTGTTTCCGGATTAATCTGCCGCTTCCATTTATCTTGAAGTAAAACTATTTCCTTTTGCAGATCCTGATATTCAGTTGAAACAACGGACTTTATCATAGATGGTGCACCTCTTTCAGTTAGTAAAGAAATGGCTGTCCTTTTTGCGACAGCCATTCCTTTTTTATCAAAATAGTTCGAAACTTGGCTGTTGACTTCCGCTCCAGGCGCGAGCGGTTCGCGGGCGGTCCGGTGAGCCTCCTCGGCGCTTTGCGCCTGCGGGGTCTCCCCTGCCCCGTCCTCCCGCAGGAGTCTTCGCGCCTTCCGCTCCAATCAACAGGTGCCAAAATAAATATTAAGCTCACATCTCATATAAAATTCAGACGTTTAAGCGCCTTTATTCTTCTTATGCTTTGGATCGTCTAGGTTAGGGAAGTTGCCTTTTTTGACTTCTTCGTCGTACCAGTCTGGATAGTGCTCTTTTGCCCACCAAGCTGGAACTTCACCGGAGACGACACCGGTATAGCCAGGACGTGAGTTTTTGTGAACAACACTTAGGTACACGTGTCCGACAATAACCGCAATCGCTAAGCCAAAGCCGACATTATGCAGAAAGTATCCCCATTGGACGACAGCTCGCGGGAAGAACTGCGGGAACCACATGAGGAAGCCAGAACCGATAATTAAAATCGCTGTGAAGATTTGAATAAGCGAGTTGATTTTTTCACCGGCATTAAAGAATGATTGTCTAATATGTTTAAAATTAAAGCCGAATAGCTCTTTCACAAATTCAGTAAAGAATTGTAGGTCGCGTTTTTTCCACGTCACGAGCTCTTTTGTCCAAAGTTTAAAGCCTTTAAAGTCAAAGATAACCCAAATAAATGTTGGAGTCATGAATGTTACCGCAAAGATGCGGTGAAGCAAACGGGCATTGGCAGGACCACCAAGAATTGGGTAGAGCCAGTCAAAGAACTCCGTGTACATCGGCAGTGCAGTAATGTACAGAGCAAAGAAGGAAATAGCGTTAACACCATGCGCCCAAACAAATGCCTTTGAAAAACGGCGTACTTTTACATTAGCCTTCGGATGCTTTTTACTCATGGCTGCCACCTCCATCTTCGTCGTGATTACTTCTTTTACTAAGAATGCTGTTTGTGATAAAAGCACCAACAACCGCCATTGTTGTCGCCCCAATCATTGCTTTTCCGATTGGCTGTGCATAGTCTTTCCAAAGTACAGCTGAAGTTGGTACCTTAGGTGCTTCTGGAAGTCCATAGACGCTTGGTTTTTCAGCCAGCACATAAATCGTATGCGTACCGCCCACACCTTGCGGATTATAAATATTAGCATTCGGGAAACGATCTTTAATTTGAGCTAACCGTTTTTGTGCTTTTGCAAGCATTTCGTCTTTTTTACCAAACTGCATTGCATCGGTGTGACAGGTTGTTACACAGGCGGGCTGTAATCCTTCTTCTAGACGGTCTGTACACATCGTGCATTTTTGTGACTTCCTGTATTCTTTGCCATTTTTATCTTTGTACGTTTTTAGAGAAATGACTTCAAACGGGCAGTTTTCGACGCAATAGCCGCAGCCTACGCACTTATCCTGATCAATGACAACAGAGCCAAATTTAGAATAACTGATAGCATTTTCCGGACAAACCTTTTCACATGCTGCTTCCTTACAATGCATACATGAGGAATGGCGGAAAAGGTATTCCAAATCACCTTTGCCATTTTCATGTTCTATATACTGAAGCACATTCCATGTATCGGCACTTGTTTTAGGATGGGACTGAACACTTCCTTGGAAATCCGTTACTTCGGCAGGAAGGTCGTTCCAGTTTTTACAGGCTACCATACACGCCTTACAGCCATCACATTTGGTTACGTCAACATATTTTACAAATTCAGCCATTAGTCAGCCCTCCTTATGTCACAAAGGAATGCTTTATATTCTGGAATCATTGTGTTGGCATCTCCAATATGTGGAGTCAGGCGGTTTGCAATATCTCCTTTGGCATATCCTTTAAATCCAAAATTCCAAGGCATCCCTAGTTGATGCACTTTTTTGTCTCTAACGGTAAATGGTTTATAGCGTTTTGTCACCATGGCATAGGCTGTGATTTCACCGCGTGCGGAAGTAACGATCACTTTGTCTTTATTTTTAATGCCTTTTTCCTTTGCCAGCTCTTCACTTATTTCAACAAACATATAGCGTGCAATTTCAGAAAGCCACTCTTGGTTACGAGTCATTGAACCTGACTGCCAGTGTGCTTCGACACGGTACGTGGTCGCAACAATCGGGAAATCAGCTTTGAAGCCCTTTTTATTAAAGGCGCCATCATTAATGACCACAGCTGGGTTCAATTCTACCGATGAGAACGCATTTGGTACTGGGCTTTCAAATGGCTCATAGTGTTCAGGAAATGGACCATCATTCATCGTTGGGGCAAACAATAACCCGACGCCATCTTTATTCATCATGAAGGCGCCCTTACCGCCTGGTTCGCTTGGGGAAAGAATCGCTTTAAAGTCAGGAACATCGTTACCAACCCAAGACTTCGCAACTGCATCCCACCAAACAACGGCTTTTTCCTTGCTCCATGGCTTACCGCTTGGATCGGCAGAGGCACGGTTGTAAAGAATCCGGCGGTTCATCGGCCAAGCAAATGACCAGTTCAGGAAGTTGGCATTGCCTGTATCTTTATTATCACGGCGCTTGGATAGATTTTTCCCCTCTTCCGGATAGAAGCCTGAATAGATCCAGTTTCCGCTTGAAGTGGATCCGTCATCTAATAAGGCACCAAAACCTGGAAGAAGCTTACCCGTTTTTAGGTCATATCCGTTAATTTCTTTTGCGATTAAATCAAGATCTGGTGCCGCGCCTGTTCCATAGTTCCACGTAAGTGCTAAGAATGGTTGATCCTCAGGTTTTGGACTATTTGCATATAGCTTTTTAAGTTTTAGCGCCAGTTCATGGACAATATCAAGGTCTGGTCGTGCTTCGCCTCTTGAATCAATGGCTTTCCAACGATATTGCATCCAGCGGGAGCTGTTTGAAATACTTCCTTCTTTTTCAAAAGAAGCAGATGCCGGCAGCAGGAATACCTCTGTGTTAATCTTCGACGGGTCACTGCCCGCTTCTTTTTTCCAGAAGGCGGCTGTTTCAGTTTCCCAAAGGTCAACCGCGACGAGCCATTTCAAGTTGCCGAGTGCCTCTTTTTCCTTCCCTGCATTTGGTCCCCCGACCACTGGGTTTGTTCCCCAAAGGAAAGCACCCTCTAGTTCATTGTTGTACATCGCTTTGAATAAGTTAATGTGCGAGTAGTTTTTGTTACCTTTTGGTAAGAAGTGATAACCGAACTCGTTATTCTTTGTTGCGCTATTGCCGTACCAAGCTTTCAATAAGCTGACAAGGAATTTTGGTTTGTTGCTCCAGAAACCGGTTGGAGGGGTTTCTTTTGCCAAATAGCCTGCCAAGTTAACATGCTCTGGTACAGTTGCTTTTGGAACGCCAAGGTATCCTGTGAGGTTATCCCATAATAAACCAAAGTCCGTTGAACCTTGTACGTTGGATTCCCCGCGCATCGCATTGATTCCGCCACCTGGTAAGCCTATGTTACCTAGAAGCATCTGAATGATCGCGAAAGCACGAACGTTCTGGGAACCTACTGTGTGCTGAGTTGTACCCATGGCGTAAAGAATTGTTCCTGATTTGCCCACCTTACCTGTTTCACAGAAGGCCCTATACACTTTTACTAAATCTTTTTTAGGTGTACCTGTCACTCCAGATACGGTATCCACATCATAACGTGAATAGTGATTCTTCATTAACTGGAAGACAGTGCGTGGATTTTGTAAGGATGGATCTTTTTTCGGCGTTCCATCTTCATTTGTTGCAATGGTCCATTTTGTTTTATCATACGTACGTTTGGCTTCGTCATATCCTGAGAAAAGGCCATCATTGAAATCAAAGCCTTCTGCCACAATAAAGGAAGCATTTGTATAGTTAATAACATAATCTTTGTGGAAAAGATTGTTATCGATTGCATATTTAATCATACCGCCCATGAAGGCAATATCTGTCCCAGAACGCAGCGGAGCATAAATATCGGATACCGCAGAGGTACGAGTATAGCGCGGGTCGACGCTAATAATTTTTCCGCCGCTTTCTTTCGCTTTTGTCAGCCATCTAAAGCTGATTGGATGATTTTCGGCAGGATTTGCGCCCATGATAAGTGCACAATCCGTATGTTGTAAGTCGTTCCAATGATTTGTCATTGCGCCACGACCAAATGAAGGTGCCAGACCGGCAACCGTAGAACTATGTCATATTCGTGCCTGGTGCTCTAAGTAGGTGACACCAAGCCCTCTCATTAATTTGGACACTAAATAGGTTTCTTCATTATCAAGTGCCGCGCCGCCAAGGCTGACAATTTTTTCGGTTTTATTTACGATCCATCCATCTTCTTTTACCACGAATGAACTGTCACGGGTATCTTTTGCACGCTTAGCAATGGTGTCAAGCATCCATTCCCAACTTTTTTCTTCCCACTTATTGCTGCCAGGGGCACGATAAAGTGGTTTGGTCATCCGTTTTTCAGAGGTGTAAAGCTGTCTCAAAGTTGTTCCTTTGCTGCAAAGTTTTCCTTCGTTAATTGGGTTATCCGGATCCCCCTCCGTATAAACCACGGTATTATTTTTGGTGTGAACGAGGATCCCGCATCCTACACCGCAAAAGCAGCAAATGGTTGGTGTTACAGTAGCTTTGGCAATTTTAAAGTCCTTTGATTTCGCATAGACTTTGTTCTCGTTAAAGCCTAATTCAACAACCGCTAATGTGGCAGCAGTCGCGCCTGACAGCTTTAAAAATTGCCGACGATTCAGGTTCAATTCAACCATCATCATTCTCCTTCCCAAAATTGTTTAGAATATCCCTATTTCTCTCTATTGTTTACCTGTTGTCATTGACTGTGTTGTTAATTCCCCCCTTCAATGCTTCTCATATCATCTAACTCACTTGTGATATCGTTAATGACTCTGCCTGCTGTGGTATAAATCGTAGCCATCTTCCCCCGTAAATAGCCAACCACCTCAAGATTTAAGTATTTAGCCAGCTGTACAGCCTGCTTTGTGGCCGCCGTACGCGAACCAACAACAGGAAAGCCAAACTTTGCGGCTTTGGAGAGCATTTCATATGAAACCCTGCCAGTTGTTAGTAACATTAACCGCTCGGGCTCCAAGTGATTTTTGATAGCGTAACCAATTATTTTATCGACGGCATTGTGTCTGCCTATATCCTCACGAATGGTGATACTGCCGTCTTCATCGACAATACAAGCACCATGCATACCGCCGGTTTCAAGATATAATTCTGATCTTAGGGCGAATTCACTTCGCTTTTTTAACAGAAAGCTTAATTGATAGCTAACTTTTGAGGTTACTTTCGTAAAATTCTTCACATCTGTCATCGAAAAAAACGTGACCCCACGGCCGCAGCCTGCTGTATAATGTTTCTTTTTTGAAAAGAACTGCTCCTCGTCAAAATTTGTACAGAGCTTCACATTAATCGTGCTTAGTTCCTCATTGATTTCAATTGAATCAATTTCATTTGCATCCTGAATGAATCCTTCAGAAAACAAATATCCATATGTCCAATCGTCTAGGTTGTATTTGGTTAGTTGAAAAACAGCGATTTCGTAACCGTTAATCAGCAAGGAGATAGGATATTCATCAGGGCAACCTTTACGGTTCATTGCTCTCCCTCCTCATCAGGAATTTCATGTTTTCTTACATTTTTACTATTATCGTACTTCCGCATCCGTTAATCGAAAGTAACAAATGTCACTAGAAATGAGTGCAAATAGGACTAAGGATGTATTTGTCATTGGATTGTCAACTATTGACTCAAACTGACCATATGCATCGATTATTTAGTGACCCTGTTAAATTTTAAAAATTGTTCTATAATAACTAAGAGCAGAAATTAAAGGAGGAGTACGTACATATGACAATCAAAAAAGTAATGACGATCGCTGGTTCTGATACAAGCGGCGGCGCGGGCCTGCAAGCAGACTTAAAGACTTTTCAGGAACTTGGCGTTTATGGAATGACGGCAGTGACATCTATCGTGACAATGGACCCAAAAAACCATTGGCACCATAGCGTATTCCCAATTGCTGTTGATACGCTTGAGACTCAGCTTGAAACCATTCTTTCAGTTGGGATCGATGCGATGAAAACCGGTATGCTTGGCACTGTTGAAATTATTGAATTAGCGGCTCGAAAAATTGATGAAAACAAACTTGAACGTGTGGTTATTGACCCTGTTATGGTTTGTAAAGGCGAAGACGAGGTCTTAAATCCGGAAACCACCGATGCAATGCGTGAGTTTCTACTACCACGTGCCTTAGTAGTGACACCTAATTTATTTGAAGCGGGACAGCTGGCTGGCATGAAGACACCGCGTACTGTTGCAGAAATGAAGGAAGCGGCCGAAAAGATTCACGAACAAGGGGCAAAATTCGTGTTAATTAAAGGTGGCAGCAAGCTAGAATCAGAAGAAAAAGCTGTCGACCTGCTATATGATGGAAAAGAATTTATGCTTTATGAGTCTGAAAAATTTGGAACGACCTACACGCATGGGGCAGGCTGTACCTACGCATCAGCTATTACAGCGGAATTAGCAAAAGGAAAATCCGTTTATGATGCCATCGATGTGGCAAAAGAATTTATCACAGCAGCCATCCAGCAAGGTTTCCGTCTAAACGAATACGTTGGACCAACCTGGCATGGGGCTTACCGCAGTGGAAAGAAAGCTGTAACCGAGTACTGCGAGGATTGTGTGGAATAAAGAATAATGAAGAAGAGCCGATTAATTAATCGACTCTTCTTTTTTGAGGTCATTTTTGGTGTCATTTTTGGTGTCATTTTTGGTGTCAGGCACCAGTTTCGCATTTTTTACCTAATTTTAGTATGATAGTTACATTATTAACTAAAATAGACATTAGACATTATCACAATTAAATGAAGGGAAAGGAGGTTATATTTTGGAACCTATTGATGTAAAAGGTGCACAAGCTGCCATTAACAGCTTTGCTAATAAAGATGTCTACATTCACCTTGAAACGACCAACGGTGCCTATGCTTCACATAATGATCAATCTTTCTTTTCAGCAGGTGCATTCATTCGCAATGCCCTTGTCCGTTATGAATTAGGAAAAATAACAGGGAATGGCCCGTTTCGGGTTGGGTTGAAGATCCAGCTTGGCTGGATTTACGCAGAAGGGATCACTCATTACGAAATTGATGAGGACAATCATCTCTTATTAGCCGGTCACGACCATGATGGAAAGCTAGCGGTTGCCTTGGAAATTTCCAGCACCCCTTTTGAATAAGACTGCAAGGCCCGAAAGGAGAATGATTTATGGAAAAAGAACGCCAAGTATTGGTCGTCTTCCCTCACCCTGATGATGAGGCATTTGGGGTGTCAGGCACCATTGCCACCCATGTGCAGAACGGAACTCCTGTCACCTATGCCTGTTTAACGTTAGGTGAAATGGGACGCAACATGGGAAATCCCCCGTTTACCAATCGTGAAAATCTGCCGAAGATTAGAAAAGAAGAATTGAAGGAAGCGGCACGGGTGTTAGGCATTCAAGACCTGCGTATGCTCGGATTCCGTGATAAAACGATTGAATTTGAAGATGAAGAGAAACTTGCCAATCAAATGTTAACCTTGATTGAGGAAGTTAATCCTTCTCTTATTATTACGTTTTATCCAGGCTACTCGGTCCACCCTGACCATGATGCCACTGGTGCGGCGGTTATTCGTGCCGTTGGAAAAATGAGCCCAGCCGCACGGCCAACCTTACACTGTGTAGCATTCTCGAATAATTGTGTTGATGAGCTCGGGGAACCAGATATTCTAAATGACATTAGCCCTGTTGCCAAAACAAAAATGGCAGCCATCCAGGCGCACCGTTCGCAAACCGAGCAAATGTTTATGGGGATGGAAGAGAAGTTAAAAAACCAAGACCCGCAAGTAATGAAGTGGATTAATAATGAACGGTTTTGGACCTATAAATTTGATAAGTAATCAAAAGCCCCTCATAGTGAAGGGCTTTTTCCTTTTTAGTGGAACGTTTATAGTTTTTATAAATACACTGGCTTGCCGGTTTCATAGGTTTTTTAGTTATAACGGGAACCATAGGGACCGAATAATGACCGTTCTTCCATTTTTTCAGGCTTAACGGGAACCATAGAGACCGTATGATGACCGTTCCCCCATTTTTTTAGGCTCAACGCGAACCATAGGGACCGTATGATGACCGTTGCCTCATTTTTCCAGGCTCAACGGGAACCATAGCATTCCTATTATGATCGTTCCAACGAATTGTTTATTAATATTCCCGATGCAGCAACGTGCACAGTGTACACCAATCCTGAATAATAATCTTCCGTGATTTCATTTCGATGATTCCATCTTTTTTTAACTTCGAGAAAACGCGACTGACACTTTCCCTTGTTGTTCCGACCACGGTGGCAAATTCCTGAATGGTCAAGGGAATCTCGATATCCCATCTGTTCTGGCCATTATTAAATTTATTTCCGAGTCGTTCTAGTGTCTTGACTGTCTTCGCATACACATCGAGCAGGGCAACGTCTCGTAATTGTGAGGTCATTTCCCGGAGCGCATCACTCATATAACTGATCACTTGAATCGATAGTTCTGGATGGCTGAATAGATCCCGCTCAAGTTCCAATTTATCTAAAAATAAGATTTTTCCATCCTGAAGCATAGTCGCAGTTGCCGGGTAGTATTCTGTCCTTTTTGTAAACAAACAGGCCTCTGCAAACACATCCCCTTGTTGCTTTACACAGACAATAATTTCATTGCCCTGTTCATCCTGCTTCGTAAGCTTCACTGCACCAGAATGAACGAAATAAACCCCCTTGGCCACTTCCGCTTCGGAAATGATCCTTTCCCCTTTTTTCAACTCGATCGTATGAATTCTCTTTTCAATAATCGCTAGCGACTTCTCCGATAAATCCTTAAAGATGACAATTTTTCGAAGTAAATCCGTTTGGACAACCTGTTGATAAATTGCTAGATTTGGATCTTTTAAACAATCGACTTGAATCATCCTTTTCACCACCCTTTTTAAAAATCCTCTATGGATTAAACACTTACCTTTTATTGTAAAGAACATCGTCACTTGATGTAGTGACGAATTTCACAAAACGTTCATTTTTTCAAATCGTATAATACAAAGCCCTTTCACAAAACGTTCAAATCCTACAAAAAAAGTGTGCGGCAGGTCACATTTTTCTCAAATGGAAGCGTTTAGGATGAAGGTGTTCATTTGATAAATAAAGGAGGGAAAAAGATGAATAAAGCCATTATTAGTTTTGTTATTTGTACATTACTTGGCTTTGGATTAGGCTACTTAGTGTTTGGCGTGATCATGGGGGATTCCAAAAAACAGCCTCAAGTGGCACAAACAGAAACGACAGAAAAGACAGAAACAGCTGCTGCAAAAGAAGAAACAACGACCGATTCAAAAGAGGCAACGACAGTTTCTGCCAATGAGGATAACATCCTTAACAAGAAAGGCTGCCTTGGCTGCCACAGTGTTGAATCTTTAAATATTACCGGTGGAGCAGTCGGACCAGACCTTTCCCAAGCGTTTGCAAACGTAGAAGGCAAGCATGGCAAGCCGATTGAAGAATTCTTAAAAGCACCTACTTCTGCAGTCATGTCAGGCGTGATTGGCAAAAATCCGTTATCCGATGAAGAACGTAAGCAAGTATTAGACCTACTGAAACAAGCTTCTGAAAAATAAAAAAGGTGGTGTATATAATGAAAAAATGGATTCCGATTGCATCGGGTCTCTTCGCCGGGTTTGTCGCAGCTACGATTTCGTTTGCTGATTTCTCAGCTAAGACAAGTACCGAAGCAGCGTCAACCACAAAGAGTGATGCCGAGAAGGTATATGTCCCATTCGGCCAAAAAGATGATTATTATCTATTTGCTTCCGGCGGCCACTCCGGTCAAATGTTTATTTATGGAGTTCCATCCATGCGACATATTCGAACGGTTCCGGTCTTCTCGCAGGATTCGGCTACAGGGTATGGCTTTGATGAACACTCGAAGAAATTAATGGGCGGTTATACATGGGGCGACCTTCATCACCCGGCCTTCTCTGAAACAAATGGTGACTATGACGGTAAATACATGTTTGCGACCGATGTTGGTAACAGCCGTGCGGCAGCGATGGACTTAAAAACGTTCACCGTAAAAGATATCATTAACGTTCCAAATACAAGCGGACCACACTGTGCGGCCTTCGTTACTGAAAATACCGAGTATATGTTCCTGCCGACTCGCTTCGCTGTTCCGCTACAACACAAGTACGAATCACTTGATGATTACAGTACAAAATACCGCGGCGTAATGTCTGCTGTTACGTTTGATGAAAAAAAACAAAAGCTAAATATTGGTTACCAAGTCGCCCTGCCACCATGGTCTTATGACCTTTCTGATGCGGGTAAAAAAGAATCAGCCGATTGGGCGGTTATGACGACTTATAATACCGAAGAATCAACTACTAATCTTGAAATTAATGCTTCACAAGCCGACCGTGACTATATTGTTCTTTTCAACTGGAAAGAGCTTGAGAAAATGGTCAAGGAAGGCAAGTACGAAAATGTAGGCGGTCAGAAAATGATTTTCCCTGAAAAGCAAAAAGGCGGCATTTATTTAATTCCAGTCGCTAAATCACCACATGGTGTCGACGTTACACCAGACGGCAAGCACTTTATCGCTTCTGGAAAACTAGCACCAACCATGACTGTCTTCTCTTTTGAAAAGGCGTTTAAAGCTGTCGCAAACAAAGACTTCGCTGGTGAACGGAATGGTATTCCAGTCCTTAATTACAAATCTGTAATGGAAAGAGAAGTTAACCCTGAAAATGCCTTAGGACCATTGCACACTCAATTTGATGACAAAGGCATGGCCTATACAACAATGTTCATTTCTTCGGAAATAGTGAAATGGGATCCAAAGACAGGTGAAACATTAGATCGTGTCCCTGTTCAATATTCTCCAGGACACTCTGTTGCCGCAGAAGGTGACACGGTTGCACCAGACGGAAAATATATCATTGCATTAAATAAGATTTCGAAAGACAGCTATTTATCCGTTGGACCTTCTCATCCTGAATCCATGCAGTTAATTGATATCAGCGGAAAGATGAAGGTCATCCAATCTGCACCAGTTAACCCAGAACCACACTATGCCCAAATGATTAAAGCGGATAAAATCAAAACAATTGAAGTCTATCCGAAGGACACAAAGAATAAAGAGGCTGTTTACAAGCAGAGCGATACAAAAATCGTTCGCAATGGTAACAAAGTTGATGTATATGGTATCGCGATGCGTTCAAAATTCATCTTTGATGCCAAAGCAAAACGTCCTGATGTAATCGAAGTAAATGAAGGGGATCACGTTACGATTCATCTGACAAATATTGATTTCGATGAGGATATTACCCACGGATTTGCCATCAACAGCTATAACTTAAACATGGAAGTTCAGCCAGGACAAACCAACACGATGGAATTTGTCGCTAATAAAGCAGGAACCTACCCACTTTATTGCACAAACTTCTGTTCTGCGCTACACCAAGAAATGACCGGTTACTTCCTTGTAAAACCAAAACAGTAATTCAGCAATATGTTGGTGATGGGTATCAATGAAAAAGATTGATACCCTTCTCCGTTTATAAGTCTTATTATCAATAAAATCTAGTTGCAGCGCCTAGCCCCTCGAGATTATAAGTCAATCCCTTCAAGAAGGCAAAAAACACCTTCTTGAAGGGCTCGCCTTATACTTGTCGGGGCTGAGCAAGGCGCTTCCACTTTATAATAAAGGCGATGTTAACATGAAAGGTACAACAAAAAAATTATCAGTGGTTTCTTCATTATTACTTGTTACTTCAACTATTTTAATAGTCATCTCTTTATTTTTCCCATGGTGGAAAATGGTCTTTGTTGCTCCTCAATATCCAGAAGGGTTAAATATCATTGTGTACCCGAATAAACTCGAAGGCGAAATTGATATCGTTAATGGGCTTAACCACTATATTGGTATGGCGAACTTCAGTGAAAAAAACTTCCCTGAATTAGCATATTTACCTTATCTAGTTGGAGGTTTAGCGGCTTTAACTCTTTTAACCGCCCTGCTTCGAAAAAAATCTATTCTATTCGGATTAATCGGCATATTTGTGATTGGCGGCGGGCTGGGTGTCTATGACCTTCACCATGCATTGAAAAAGTTTGGCACCAATTTAAGTCCTGAAGCTCCCATAAAAATGGATCCATTTGTTCCGCCTATTTTAGGACATAATACAGTGGCGAATTTCCAAACCAACAGCCTGCTTGGCCTCGGAACATACTTGGTGATTGCTGCGTTTATCCTCTTACTCATTCCGTTATGGAAGGATCGAAAGTAAAATGAAAAAACTTGCGCTCTTATCTTTCATTTTTTCTCTATTGCTAGTTATGAGCCCTGAGAAAAAGCTGGCAGCCGAACAATTACAAGCAACCATCGACAGCCTGAAAGAAGGGGCGGTCCTGAGGCTTGAAAATAAAACCTACCAGGGCAATATAGTCATCAACAAACCGATAACGATTATTGGCTCAACAAAGACCGTGATCAGAGGAGACGGAACCGGGAATGTCATTTCCATTAAGGCGCCTGATGTGAAACTGAGCCACCTAACCGTCTCGCATGGAGGTATGAACCGGAACTCAGCTGAGGAATACGCGGCCATTAAGATTTACACAAACAACAATATTGTCGAACATATCATCATCCGCGACTCCTTTCACGGCATTTATTTAAGCCAGGCACACAAAAATACCATTCGTTCCAACCAAATTAAGGGTCTGGGAAAAGGCGAAATTGCCGCCCAGGGCAATGGGATTCACGTTTATTATGCCAATGATAATCTGCTTGAACAAAATACAATTGAAGGCACCCGGGACGGGATGTTCTTTGAATATGCGAACAACAACAAAAGCTATGAAAATAGTATCAGCCACACAAGATATGGTTTGCATTACATGTATTCCGACCAGAACATTTTCAAGAAGAATATATTCACGATGAATACCGGCGGCGCAGCGATTATGAACTCGAATCATTTAAAGCTCGAGGATAATCAATTTCTCGTGAACTACGGCAACCAGTCGTTTGGATTATTGCTGCTTCAAGCAAATGACAACGAAATTGCCAATAATACCTTTTACATGAACCAACGCGGCATGTACATTGATCAAGCGACCAGAAATGAATTTCGCCACAACAAAATCGTTCAAAACCAAATTGGTATTGAACTGTGGTCGAGTTCCAATGACCAAGTTTTCACCTTAAACCAAATCACTGAAAATACGATTCCTGCTGTAACTCTTGGCGGCAATAGTGAGAATAATTCCTGGAGCAAGAATGGCAAAGGGAATGACTGGGGCAGCACGTTCCCCATCACCGATTTAGATCAAGACAGCATTGGGGATTTTCCAATAACCTATCGTTCTTCTTTATATCAATTAATAGAAGACCAAGAATTATCCTATTTATTTCTAAAAAGTCCCGCACTGAAGATTTATGAAAAAATGAACGCGGCGCTGTCAAAGGAAGCAGTCATGTTTCATGACCCACACCCGCTAACAGCGGCAAAAGGATCTCATTCAAAAGCAATTTTCCTTATTGCCACCTTGCTAATTGTGGGGATTTTACTAAAGGGGAGACACCTACTATGCATTTCATATGGAAGGAATGGAAGGAAAATATAAGAGGAAAAGGACTTTGGCTAAGTTTAGGTATTATTGTTCTGATTTCAATCGCGATTTTATTTCGTTCCTCAGCCCTTTCATTTGATAAAGGCTTTTATGTGCTCTTAATCAACTTGTTTGATACGATTATCTATTTTATTCCGATTCTATGCTTATTTATCGGGGCATTCTCGATTTTTCAAGAAAAGGAACAAAAGACATTGATTATGCTGCTGACAAAGAAAGACCATTTCGGAAGCTTCCTAATCAAAAAAAGCCTAGGACTCTATACAGTTGTCCTTATCCCGTTGATTACGTGGTTTTTCATTTATTTATTATTACTAAAATTTAACTTTCAACTTGATATTAAAAGCTATTTCATCTTTGTGGCAGCGATTGTTTGCATGAGCCTCGTCTTCTTGCAAATGGGCGCGGCCATCGGAAGTATCAGCCGCTCGAGGATGCAGATTTTAGGGTTAACGATCTTTGTCTGGTTTTACTTTTTCTTCTTGCATGATTTTATCTTGCTGTCATTCTTACCTGATGTGACATACGAAAATGTGAAACTATTTTCTTCAGTTTACTTTTTAAATCCGCTTCAGGCTGTTCGAATGTTTTTAGAAACAGGCACGGGGGTATATTCCTTCGGACATATGTCGAGACTCTTACAAGCGTTTATGTGGACGAAGCCGGCATTCTTTCTGCTCGGCAATCTATTGTTCTGGCTCATCACTTCATTTTTCATAGCGACTGTTTTCAATCGTAAGGAGGGGTACGAATGATCACCATAAAGAATTTAACCCAATCATTCGGAAAAAAAACGGTCTTAGATTCAATCAATCTAGACATTAACCGAAATGAAATTTGTGCCCTGGTTGGCCGCAATGGTGCCGGGAAATCGACACTTATCAATAGTTTGCTTGGATTGCTACCAGTCAAGCAAGGGGAAATTTTGATAAATGGGATTGCCGTGAACAAGAAAAATGAGGAGTGGAAAAGAAAAACCGCCTATCTGCCGGAAAAATTTATGCTTTATCCGATGCTGACCGGATTGGAAAATATGACGTTTTTTGCAGAGGCGGTAGATAAGACCGCCAACCAGGAACGAATCGAGCAGGTGCTTCGCTCAGTCAGCTTGTGGGACGACCGCAATGAACAAGTCAAGAAGTACTCGAAAGGGATGCTGCAGCGCCTTGGTTTAGCGATCACCCTTTATCAGGATTCAAGTCTATTGATTCTTGATGAACCAACAAGCGGTATTGACCCGCTCGGAAGAAAAGAAATTTTAGATGTACTCAGTTCCCTTCAGGATAAAACGATTCTGCTGTCCTCGCACCATCTGGATGAAATTAAGCAGATTTGTACCCATGTTGCTTATTTGGAAAATGGAAAAATGGAAAAATATAAAGTAGAAGAGTTTTTACAAACTCATAATTTAGGAGGAATCAGTTCATGAAGATACGGGTAATCTCCGCCATCCTTCTTTTGATTGCCGTGATTACAGGATGCAGTTCAGGCCCTAACTATAAAGTGGCCGTCACAAAGGATCTTTATTTCGTCAAGGATACAGCCATGCCTTTTGAAGTAAAGGTAACCGAAAACAAGAAAGCCATAAAAGGGCTAGATGTATCTGCCAACCTAGCAATGACGGAAATGGATCATGGCAGCTTTGATGTCAAGCTTGAGGAAGGAAAAAATGGCACCTATAGCGGCAAAGTAAATTTGCCAATGGGCGGTAAATATGAGGCCGTATTTACGCTTAAAAAAGACGGGAAAAAGACGGAGAAAGTCATTGAACTGAACGTAACCAAGCCAAAAGGGGTTGCCAAGGTGAATGGCGAGTGGATCACTGCTGAGGATGTCAGCTTTTATAAGTTCATTAACCAATTGCAGCTAGCGATCAACCGTGAAAGTGCAGAGAAACAATATAAGGGCGAGCAGTTAGAGGAAGAACTCACTTATTTAAAGACACAGGAAAAAACACTTGAAGATAAAAATCAATTATTAACACAAATCATCCGCCTCCGGGCGATGGCCTTACTGGCGGATGAAAAAGGGCATAAAGCAACGGAGACAGAAGTGGATGCAGCCCTTAGCAAGGCACGCGAACAATATAATCAATTTGAATCAGCTAAAAAGCTGATCAACAATTACGGAGAAGAGAAGTTTTGGGCAACAGAAAAGCAGCAGTATCAAATGATTGTCATGTCCCAGAAGGTTCAAAAGGATCTGATTGACAAGGCCAAGAAGGAAAACCCTAAAGCTGGGGAACAAGAAATTTACTATCAAGCTCAAAAAGAATATGAAGAACTGCTGGTTTCACAAGTCAATTCTTTAAAGATTGAGATCCTATAAAAAAAGAGATTGGAAACTCCAATCTCTCAGACTGTCGACAAATCCGAAGGATTTCGGGTTTTATATCGGCAGTCTTTTTTGTTTGGCTAATTAAACTAGTCTGTTGATTTCCGTTCCAGGCGGCTTCGCTTTCCGCGGGCGGTTCGGTGAGCCTCCTCGCCGCTTTCAGCGCCTGCGGGGTCTCCCCTGTCCGTACTCCCGCAGGAGTCTTCGCCGCCTTCCACTCCAATCAACAAGGTTATAAAATCACTAATGACCTTTATATCAGCCCTTTGTATAATTAAGATACAGACATATAAATGAGGTGGATGAAATGCTAACTAAAAATACACAGATGAATCGTGACCAAATAGAAATGATAGCTTTAGATCAGCTTGTACCTTCAAATCATTTGGTTCGAAAGATTGAAGCTGCTATTGATTTTTCATTTATTTACTCACTTGTTCAAGATTTGTATTCATCTGAACGGGGACGCCCCAGCATCGACCCCGTAGTATTAATTAAGATGACTTTCATCCAATATACCTTCGGTATTCGGTCCATGCGTCAAACCATTGGGGAAATCGAAACTAATATGGCATATCGTTGGTTTCTTGGTTTTAGTTTTAATGACAAGGTACCACACTTTTCAACATTCGGTAAAAACTACGAGCGGCGCTTTAAGAATACAGATTTATTTGAAAAGATTTTTTATCGTATTTTGAAGGAAGCCTCTGACAAGAAATTGATTAGTAGCGAACACGTATTTATTGATTCCACACATGTTAAGGCGAGTGCGAATAAGCGCAAATTCGAGAAGAAAGTTGTCCGAAAAGAATCGAAAGCTTATGAAGCACGTTTACAAGACGAGATTAATAAAGACCGCGAGGATCACGGAAAAAAGCCATTTCCTCCCGATAAATTTGATAAAGAGGAATTAAAAGAAATTAAAGAAAGTACGACTGACCCAGAAAGTGGTTATTACGTAAAGGACGAGCGAACTAAACAATTCGCATACTCATTTCATGCAGCTTCAGATCGAAATGGTTTTGTTCTTGGCACAATTGTAACACCAGGGAATATCCATGATAGCGTCATATTCGAGCCACTACTTGAGAAAGTCATCGAAAAACATGGGAAACCTGAAGCTGTTGCTGCTGATGCTGGATACAAAACACCTGCTATTGCTCAATTCGTATTTGGAAATGATATGACTCCTGCCTTACCGTATACACGTCCACGTACGAAGGATGGTTATATGAAAAAACATGAGTATGTTTATGATGAATACTACGATTGTTATATCTGTCCGCAAGGACAAATACTGAAGTATGCAACGACGACGAAGAATGGAAAGCGTCAATACTTTTCTAATCCTCTTGATTGTAAAAATTGCCCATTACTTTCCGAATGCACGCAAAGTAAAGAACATAAAAAATTGATTGAGCGGCATGTGTGGGAACATTACATAGAAGAAGCCGATCATCTTCGTCATACACAAGAGAATAAAAGCATTTACGCAAGACGTAAAGAAACGATTGAACGTGTTTTTGCAGATGCTAAAGAAAAGCATGGCATGCGTTGGACAACCTTAAGAGGCCTTAAAAAATTGTCCATGCAAGCGATGCTTACTTTTGCTGCCATGAATTTGAAAAAGATGGCCAACTGGACATGGAAGAGTCCAGAAATGGCCTAGAAATAGGCATAGGATAGGTCTAAATTTTGCTCTTACGAGCAAAAAAACAATTAAAGGCATTCGAATGAGCTCATTCGAATGCCTTTTGTCTACAATCTGAGAGATTGGAAACTCCAATCTCTTTTTTTACATTTACAGTTCTTCGCCGTTTGTTGCGATGACATTTTTGTACCAATCGAATGATTTTTTCTTCTTTCTTTCTAATGTACCGTTACCATAATCATCTTGGTCAACATAAATGAAACCATAGCGTTTAGACATTTCTGAGGTACTTGCGCTGATTAAATCGATACAGCCCCAGCTGGTGTAACCCATTAAATCTACTCCGTCTTTGATCGCTTCGCCCATTTGGTCAATATGTGCGCGCATGTAATCAATCCGGTAATCATCGTTGATCGAGCCGTCTTCCTCGACTTTATCGTAGGCACCCAAACCATTTTCCACAATGAATAAAGGTACTTGATAGCGGTCGTACATTTTCTTTAATGTAATACGTAAGCCCTTGGGATCAATTTGCCAACCCCAATCAGATGCTTGTAAATAAGGGTTTTTAATACCATTAAAGAAGTTCCCTATTTCTTTTAATCGCTCTTCATTACCACTCGCCACCATAGACATATAATAGCTAAATGATAAGAAGTCTACTGGATGCTGCAACAAGATTTCCTCATCACCTGGCAGCATGTCAATTTGGATATTCTTCTTTTCAAAATAGCTTAACATATAACTTGGATAATAACCGCGCACTTGAACATCTGTGAAGAACAGGTTCTTCTGATCTTCTTCTAATGCTGCTAAGACATCATCCGGGTTGCACGTTTCTGGATATACTTCCATACGAGCCAGCATACAGCCAATCTGTGCACCAGGAATGATTTCATGACAGGCTTTTACCGCACGTGCACTTGCCACAAATTGATGGTGGAGCGCTTGATATACAGCTTGCTCTTTATTCTCGACACGATCTACTAAAATCCCACTGCCGATATACGGAGAGAAGGTTGAGATATTAATCTCATTAAAGGTTAACCAGTATTTTACTTTGTCTTTATAACGAGTAAATACAGTTTCTGCATAACGGACAAAGAATTCCACTAAACGGCGGTCGGTCCAGCCATTATACTTTTGCACCAAGTGAAGCGGCATTTCATAGTGTGATAGAGTCACCAAAGGCTCGATGTCATATTTTAATAGTTCATCAAACACTCGATCGTAGAAAGCTAGTCCCTCTTCATTCGGGACTAACTCGTCCCCATTTGGAAAAATACGCGGCCAAGAAATCGACATTCTGAATGTTTTAAAGCCCATTTCAGCGAACAGCGCAATGTCTTCTTTATAGCGGTGATAAAAGTCAATTCCACGGCGTTTAGGGAAGTTATCTCCCTCTTTTCCTGCCAATAACGCTTCTAACTCTTCTTCACTTCTGACATCCATCTCGATATCATTTGTGCGTTCTTCTTTAGGGATAAATGTAACCATATCAAAAATTGATAGGCCCTTACCGCCTTCATTATAGGCACCTTCTAACTGATTGGCTGCAGTTGCGCCACCCCATAAAAATCCTTCTGGAAATGATGTTTGTCTTGTCATCTTTTTTCCTCCTCCATTTTAGAGACTCCGACTGTTAACAATCGGAATCTCTTTTTTTAAAAATTAACCACAAATCGTTAATAATGTTTCTTTCTGATTAATTGCTGTCTTTGCTGTTGGATTAATTTCTGCATAATCGCCGCTATTGGTGATAATGATAGGTGTGGTCACTTCACAACCTGCTGCTTTAATTTTAGCGATATCAAATTCTACTAATAGATCTCCTGCTTTGACGGTGTCACCTTGGTTGATATGAGCAGTAAAATGTTCTCCGTCTAATTTAACGGTATCCATTCCCACATGGATTAATATTTCCACGCCTTTATCGGATGTAACCCCAATCGCATGTTTGGTTTTGAAAAGTGTGGTTACAACACCATTGACTGGAGAAACTACTTTTCCTTCTGATGGTTCAATTGCAATCCCTTTACCCATAACTTCACTTGAAAATGCTGCGTCTTCTACTTGATTTAATGGAATTACTTTTCCTTTTAACGGACTTGCAACCTCTTGCGTACGGGTTTTATCGATCACTTTTACTGCCTTTGGTTCATTAGTTGCTTTTTCTTTATTTGCTGGATCTTTGAAACCGAATAGATAAGTTAAAACAAACGCTACGACAAAACCTGCAACTAACGCAATCACTGCTCCCCAGACAGTCATATCAAGTGATGAACCAGGCTTGATAAAGGTTGGTATAACGAAAATACCCATTCCTCCAAACATCCATAATTTTCCTGCAGTAGCACCAATAATTCCACCGCCTACTGCTCCACCAATACAGCTCATAATAAATGGCTTTTTAAGTGGTAATGTTACACCGTAAATAGCTGGTTCTGTCACGCCAAAAATACCTGAAATGAAAGCTGGAAAACTTAGTGTTTTCAATCCTTTGTTTCTTGTCTTTAACATAACCGCTAAAACAGCACCAACTTGTGCGAAACATACCATAACTGTGGTTGCTAGAACCGGATCGTAATGTAAAGTTGTTAAGTTGTTAATTGCAATTGGAACAAGTCCCCAGTGAAGTCCAAAGATAACAAATATTTGCCAAAATCCTCCGAGAATTAAACCAGCTACAACAGGGCTTAACTTATAAATCCATAATGTTGCTGCACCAAGAAGAGTACCTGCCCATGTAGCAACTGGACCAATCACTAAGAAAGTTAATGGGACCATTATGATAATGGTCAAAAATGGAACGACGAAAGTTTTTACAACATCTGGAACAATCTTTTTGAAACCTTTTTCTATCTTTGTTGCAAAAAACGCTGAAAGTAGAATTGGAATAACGGATGAAGCATAACTCATCATGATGACTGGAATACCTAAGAATGTAATACGTATATCTGACTGGATTAACGATCCTTTAAAAAGTGTATAAAGTGGATCTCCTGCTGTTAACGTTGACAATGTTGGATGCACCAAAGCGGCAGCGATTGCCATTCCAACAAAAGGTGTACCACCGAATTTTTTCATGGCTGTGTAACCTAAGAAGATTGGTAAGAAATTGAATAAACCGTCTCCTGCGATATTCAGTAAGTTATAAGTTCCTGATGTGGCTGTCACCCAGCCTAAAGCAAGTATTAGTGCCGCCAAACCTTTGATCATACCTGTTGCCGCTAAAACACCTAGGATTGGAGTAAATACTCCTGAAATCATATCTATAAATCTAGCACCTAAACCTGCTTTGTTTGTATCTTCTGAATCACTTTCAGCTGCTCCACTCATATTGGCAACTTGTAAGAATGTTGCATAAACATCTGGTACATGGTTTCCAATGACCACCTGATATTGACCGCCGCTTTGCATTACAGTCACAACGCCCTCAAGATTTTTAATCTCTTCCGTTTTGGCGATCTTTTCGTCCTTTAACTTAAAACGTAGTCTTGTCACACAATGAAACACACTGTTGATATTGCCTTTCCCGCCGACTAACTCTAAAATGTTGCTTGTTAAGCCTGTGTAATCCTTTTTAGCCATTAAAAACACCTCCAAATTTTATACAACCAAATTTGTATCCGTTTCCAGTCCAAGAAAACAAAAAACCTAAATTAACCAACCATAAGGAAAGAATCCTCATGTGTTGAGTAATTTAGGTTTTGCCTGCCGAACCAGTAACAATCCTATAATAGATTATTAAGTTTTTAATGAAATACACCGTAACAGGTAGGGAGGCAGCCACCCCGAGTTCCTTTTTTCCGGATCAAAAGTGTCTCAAGAATACAAAAAAACCTAAATTGTGCGCCTCAAACAAATGTTTAGAGACGACAATTTAGGTTTTGCCT
>NZ_JBALSN010000096.1:0-7338 GCF_036966985.1 Neobacillus drentensis
TATTTGCTGGGCTTTATCTTGTCCTCGGTGTGGGCAGTGTGGTGGTCCTATGGCGGATGTTCCGAAAAAATACAGTGGAACAGGAACTGGCAGACCGTGCTTCAGAGAAAGCAGGTGATATATTTTGACACTTGAAATCATTGGAATCAGCGCATTAGGGCTGTTTCTTTTTGGATATATCATCATCGCGTCGATCGACTTTGGGGCAGGCTTTTTTAACGCATTTAGTACTTTAACGGGGAAACAGCATATTTTGACGAAGATTATTCAACGCTATTTATCGCCTGTCTGGGAAGTCACCAATGTGTTTTTAGTATTTTTCTTCGTCGGCATGGTTGGTTTCTTTCCAAAAACAGCTTATTACTTTGGGACCACCCTGCTTGTACCAGCTAGTATCGCGCTTATTCTACTGGCGATTCGAGGGGCGTATTATGCGTTTACCACTTACGGAGGGCTTAAGCATAAGCGGTACACCATTTTATACGGGTTAACGGGATTATTCATTCCTGCGTCGTTGTCTAGTGTCTTGTCCATTTCGGAAGGCGGCTTCGTGAAAATTGAAAATTCGGCACCGGTCCTCGATTATTGGGCATTGTTTACTAGCCCATTATCATGGAGTATTGTCGTCCTTAGTCTGACGGCGGTGTTATATATATCCGCTGTATTTTTGACTTGGTATGCCCATCATGCAAAGGACGAGGCAGCAACGAATCTATTGCGGAAATATGCGCTTAGCTGGGCCGGACCAGCAATTATCACTGCTGCAGGAATTATTTTTGAAATGAGGACACACAACCCTGAACATTATCAGCGATTACTCGACCTCTGGTGGTTGTTCGGGTTGTCGGTTGTATTCTTTGCGGGAACCGTGTATTTCATTTGGAAGCGTCGTTCCTATGGCCTTGCATTCTGGCTGCTAGTCGGGCAATTTGCACTTGCCTTTCTAGCCTACGGCGCGTCCCATTATCCGTATTTACTGTATCCGTATCTCACCCTGTACGACAGCTTTACCAATCAATCAATGGCGATTGCCTTGATTGTGGCTTTTATTGCAGGACTTGGATTACTTCTCCCGTCTTTGTACCTGTTGTTAAAATTGTTTTTATTCAATAAAGATTATGTCCAAGGAAATCGGAATGATGAACATGCTTAAGGAGGGAATGTGATGGATGATTTTTTGCTGTTTTATGCCCCGTTTCTGGTCATGTTTGCATCGATTGGCGTGGCATTTTGGGTGGCACGAAAGGATGATTCAGTGGAAAAATAAGAAAACGGCTGAGAAATCAGCCGTTTTTTGCGCTCTAAAATCACTTTAAACTACGTTTTAAAAAGGCTTTCGTTCGTTCATTCTTAGGGTTCGTAAACAATTCGACTGGCGAACCGGATTCAACAATCTCCCCGTTATCCATGAAGATTACGCGATTTGCTACTTCCTTGGCAAAGCCCATCTCGTGGGTTACGACAATCATTGTCATATGTTCTTCCGCCAAATCCTTCATGACTTTCAGCACCTCACCCGTTAATTCTGGGTCTAAGGCAGAAGTCGGCTCATCAAAGAGCAGAATTTCTGGATTTAACATGAGTGCCCTGGCGATAGCTACTCGTTGTTTCTGTCCGCCTGAAAGTTTTGCAGGATAGGCAGCGGCACGGTCAGCAAGCCCAATTTTCTCAAGAAGCTCACTGCTTCTCTTTTGTATACTAGCAGCCGATTCCTTCTTCAGCATTTTTGGGGCAAGTTCCAAATTCTCTTTCACGGTAAGGTGCGGAAAGAGGTTGAAATGCTGAAAGACCATCCCCATTTTCGCATTAATCTCTTTTAATTCTTGCGGATTTGCGTAGATGCCATTTTTGGCTAAATGCTTTCCAGAAACAACAATACTGCCGGCGTCTATTTTTTCAAGATGGACCAAACTGCGGAGCATCGTACTTTTTCCTGAACCAGATGGACCGATTACCGCAACAACATCATTTTTATGAACATCAAATGTAATATTTTTTAAGACATCTAAGTTGCCATATGATTTTTTTAGGTTAGATATTTCAATAACAGGCATCTTCACCGCTCCTTCTTATTCAAATTTGAACCGTTTTTCAAGCCCTTTAAAGACCATAGTTAACAGGAGCGTCATGATCAAATAAATAACCCCTGCCACAAAGAAAGGGACAATGGTGAAGTCACGATTGACCGCTGTTTGCGCAAAATGCAGCAATTCCGGTACAGCAACTGCATAAAGGAGGGCGGTATCTTTAACTAATGTCACGGATTCATTCGCAACAGATGGAAGGGCAATCCGGAACATTTGCGGCAGGATAACCCTCGTTAAGGTCTGCCATTTATTTAAACCGAGAACTTGCGAGGCTTCATATTGCCCCTTATCAATCGCAAGCAGCCCACCGCGGAAGATTTCAGCAAAATAAGCCGCATAGTTCAAGATGAAACCGATACATGCAGCCACAAAGCGATCCAAAACCAAATATTCACCAACCACTGGAATCATCGGCAGCCCGAAACAGATAAATAACAACTGGAGTAGAAGCGGTGTTCCACGCATGACATAAATATNNGGAATAGACACGACAATGGCAATCAAAAACAAGAGGATGGTCATCTGTGCCCCTTCGAGCATAGGTTTTAGTATGGAAATTAGATAATCAACAGACATTTGATGTTCCTCCAAAAGCAAAACAGGGTTCCCTGTGGAAATCCTGTTCGCTATATATTCATTATTAGTTTAAGACCTTATTTTCGCCAAACCACTTTTCCGAGATTTGGGCAGCTGTGCCATCCTCATTCATCTCGTCAAGTGCTTTTTGCAGGTTTTTCAGTAAGTCATCGTTTCCTTTTTTAACACCAATACCGTATTCTTCAGGGGCTAGTGATTCGTCAAGAATCTTGAAGGCTTCTTTTTCTTTCGACATGTAATAATCAATGACAACTTCATCAATAACTACCGCATCCAACCGGCCGCTCTTTAAATCAGTTAAAGCCTGGACATTATCTGCAAACTCGGTTACTGTCTTTATTTTCGCTTTGATTGGTGAAGCATCTAAAGCATCAGATGCGGAAGATAGTGTTTGCAAGCCGACTACTTTACCCGCTAAATCATCTAATTTAGATAGCTTTGAATCAGCCATGGTCACAACCACTTGGGCATTTTTTAAATATGGTTTTGTGAAAAGAACTTTCTTTTTACGTTCATCTGTAATAGTGTATCCGTTCCAAATAAGGTCAATTCTTCCACTGCTAAGTTCCGCTTCTTTTGTACTCCAATCGATCGGTTGGAACTTTACCTTTTTCCCCATTTTTTCTGCTGCTGCATTGGCATAATCAATATCAAAACCAACAATCTTGTTATCTTCATCTCGGAACCCCATTGGAGCAAATTTATCATCGATCCCAATGACCAACGTGTTGTCCTTTGCTTCAGATGTCTTAGAAGAACAACCCGTAAGGATGGAGAATAATGCTGCCATAACTAAAACAATCGTTGATATACGTTTCATATTTCAACTACCACCTTATCTATTATTAATTTACTTTAGTACGTTACCGTATTATTACTCTAACATATTATAACGCTATAACATTATGGAATACAATAGCTCGATTAATAGTGGGAAAATTAAAAATATTATTTGAATGAATGAACACTTTCTTTTTGAATGAATAATGTGTAAAAAGATTGACACTCAAACCACCATTTGAATATCATATAATCAAACGAACATTTGAATGAAGAGGGTGACCAGAATGAAAGAGCGAGATGTCTGCGAGGTTACCTGTGTGGATCATGAGAAAACCACTCGGGTTCAACAACAACTTGAAAAAGATCAAAATATCCCTGAAGTTAGCAAGCTCTTTAAAGCGTTATCTGATGAAACACGCTTGAAAATTGCCTACTCCTTGACCCTTGAAGAAGAGCTCTGCGTCTGTGATGTCGCTAATATCGTTGGGGCAACAACAGCTACAGCCTCTCACCATTTGCGACATCTAAAAAACCTTGGGCTTGCGAAATATCGGAAAGAGGGGAAGCTTGTTTATTATTCCCTTGACGATGACCATGTGAAGCAATTAATTCATATCGCGGTTGCTCATCAGGAGGAGGTGGCCGGCCGTGGGTGAAACAGTTGAAAAACAAATCTACCGAGTCCAAGGACTTTCCTGAACCAGCTGCGCCGCAAAGTTCGAAAAGAACGTCCAACACCTGGATGGTGTGGTTGATGCAAAGATTAACTTTGGAGCAGCAAAGCTCACAGTCTATGGAAATACGACTTTAGCAAATATAAATGAAGCGGGTGCATTTGATAAATTGACCATTTTTCCGGAAAAAGAAACCCCGCCAGTCAGCAGCAAAAAACCATTTTGGCAACGTTACGGCCTTTTAGGGCTGTCATTGTTGTTCCTTATTGCTGGCTATCTTTATTCCTTAAATACCCTTTTCGCAGCTGCTATTTTACTAGGAGGATTCCCTCTTTTTAAAACCGGTTTGAAAAATTTACTCCGGCTCGATTTCGATATGAAAACGCTGATGACGGTGGCGATTATCGGCGCTGCAATCATTGGTGAGTGGAGCGAGGGGGCAGTGGTTGTTCTCTTATTTGCGATTAGCGAGGTGCTGGAAAGCTACTCTATGGATAAGGCGAGGGCTTCGATTCGATCCCTGATGGAGCACGCCCCGACAGAGGCACTGGTTCTTAGGAATGGAAAAGAAATTACCTTGAAAGCAGAAGATATCGAAATCGGTGATATCATGGTCGTAAAGCCCGGACAAATGATTGCGATGGATGGAGTCATTGTTGACGGGGCTTCAAATGTCAATCAGGCAGCGATCACCGGTGAATCGGTTCCTGTAGAAAAAGCCATCAATGACGAAGTTTTCGCTGGCACGTTAAATGCAGAAGGATTTTTAAAAGTAAAGGTTACTAAACTGGTTGATGATACAACTATCGCAAAAATTATTCATTTAGTAGAAGAAGCGCAGGCAGAAAAGGCTCCATCCCAGCAGTTTGTGGATCGGTTCGCAAGGTACTATACACCAGTCATCATGGTGGTGGCGGCTTTGGTGGCGATAGTTCCGCCGCTTCTATTCGCGGCCAGCTGGCAGGAGTGGATTTACCAAGGTCTTGCTGTATTAGTTGTCGGCTGCCCATGTGCCCTCGTCATCTCTACCCCTGTTTCAATTGTCACAGCAATTGGGAATGCCGCCCGTAACGGTGTGCTGATTAAAGGGGGGAACTTTTTAGAGGAAGCTGGCGCACTCGAGGCGATTGCGTTTGATAAAACGGGAACCCTGACAAAAGGTGTTCCAGTCGTAACCGATTATATTAAGTTTAGTGGCGATGAAAATTTATATGATATCGTTGCATCATTGGAAAGGAAATCACAGCATCCCCTTGCCACGGCTATCATCAAAAAGGCAGCCAATTCCGACTTTCCGGTAGATGAATTTGCTTCGATCACTGGGAAAGGTATTATAGGTAAAGTGAATGGAACGGAGTATCGTGTGGGGAACACAAAGTTATTCACAAACATACCTGAAGAGATTATGCAACAAATTATGACCCTGCAAAATCAAGGGAAAACGGTTATGATTGCCGGAACCTCAACGGAAGTCCTTGCCTTAATTGCGGTAGCGGATGAAGTTCGAGACAACAGCCGAATGGTCACCGAACAATTGCACCACCTAGGAATTAAACACACGATATTGCTTACGGGTGACAACGCTGCAACCGCTGAGACAATCGGCCGCCATGTTGGTGTGACCAGCATTGAGTCGGAGCTGCTTCCACAGGATAAATTAGCTTTTATTAAAAAATTTAAAGAACAATTTGGTCGAGTTGGAATGGTCGGTGATGGGGTAAATGATGCGCCAGCGCTGGCAGCCGCTACAGTAGGGATTGCGATGGGCGGGGCAGGACGGATACAGCCCTTGAAACGGCGGATATAGCCTTAATGAACGACGATTTAAAAAAGCTGCAATTTACCATCAAGCTAAGTCGTAAAACCCTGCAAATTATTAAGCAAAATATTACCTTATCATTAGTTATTAAGCTTTTAGCCCTTCTGCTGGTTGTTCCGGGCTGGCTTACTTTGTGGATAGCTATTTTTGCTGATATGGGTGTGACCTTACTTGTTACCATTAACGGTTTACGACTTTTAAGGGTAAAGGAATAGGTAGATTAAACTGGCTGTTTTAGGGTATGTATCGAAAAATAAAGATTGGAAAACACTAGCCTTAATCGTAATATTTTCGGTTTAGAAACAGATAAATAAATGAGCCACTCTAGCCAGAGAGCTCCGGGGGGATAAACATGGGTCATCACCATCACGGACATTCACATGGCCATTCGCATGGTCATTCACATGGTCATTCACATACGAGTAATAAAAAGGCTTTGTTGAGTTCCTTCATATTAATTGCTGCCTTTATGGTAGTTGAAGTAATTGGTGGTCTGTTAACAAATAGCTTGGCGCTTTTGTCAGATGCAGGTCATATGCTGAGTGATGCTGCCGCACTTGGGTTAAGCTTTTTTGCCATCAAGCTCGGTGAGAAACAGGTATCGCCGGAAAAAACGTATGGCTACAAACGATTTGAAATTATCGCTGCAGCCCTGAATGGCTTAACTCTTGTGGTTATTTCCATCTATATCTTTTTTGAGGCTTTTCAACGCTTCTTCAATCCTCCAGAGGTGCAAAGTACTGGAATGCTGATGATATCTGTAACGGGGCTGCTCGTTAATATTATCGCTGCTTGGATATTAATGAAGGGTGACAAGGACGAAAACTTGAATGTCAGAAGTGCTTTCTTGCATGTTCTCGGAGATATGCTAGGATCGGTGGGCGCGATTGTTGCCGCATTATTGATCATGTTTTTCGGTTGGGGAATAGCAGATCCGATCGCGAGTGTCATTGTTGCTGTCTTGATTCTCCTAAGTGGGTACAGGGTTATGAAGGACTCGTTTCATATCTTAATGGAGGGTGCGCCATCACAGATTGATATCAGTCTTGTGAAAGAGGAACTTAAAAAGGTCCCATTGGTTAAGGAAGTCCATGATTTGCACATTTGGACAATTACCTCTGGGTATCCCGTCTTGAGCTGCCATATTACCATATTAGATAACGGTGTTCATGATGAAATCCTCTCGCAATCTCAAAAGATCCTTCACGACCAATTTCACATCGAACACAGCACCATCCAAGTAGAAAAAGAAGCAAACGGCTGCCCTAGCCCGCATGGAACATGTAACTAAGAATCCCTGATACCAATCAATAGTGTTGCGCTATCGTGTTTTGTCCTTCGGTGCCCTTCCGAAGGACATTTTACTTGCTTCCCGACT
>NZ_JBALSN010000097.1:0-505 GCF_036966985.1 Neobacillus drentensis
ATTTTCTTACCTAAATCATACCCTTCTTTAAAATAGTCACTAATTTTTTTCGACTGAGCCACTTGGCTAAATCCTAAAAGCATGGTTTTAGCTACGTTTGCCACCTCAATGTTTACCCCACAATGGGCAATTTCCATGGCAAGCAGTGGTCGACGGTGGCCAATTAAACCTCCAAGAAAAGATTTCTCCGTAATATATTCTACTTTTTCTGGATATGAAATATATGGAGACCGGACAAATACACCTTTCTTCTGCATCAATAAAGTATTTCTGTCATAAAGCATTTCCGTATGGTCATAAAACCTTTTAAATAAGTATCGAACATCTTCTCTAGAGGAAATTGATTTAGCTAAACTATATGTATTCAATCCCGTTCTTCCCATATGGTGCAGGTAACGCATATACGTTACATCAGAAAAGAGCTTTTTTGCTTGTATATTCACATCCTGTTTTCCAAAACCATTTGGCAGGGGTATCCCTTCTGTTGTAAATAATTCTGATATTT
>NZ_JBALSN010000097.1:532-5088 GCF_036966985.1 Neobacillus drentensis
TGATATTTGATGGAGATGGTCATGAGCAGATTTTAGTGCGAAATCGATAATAGGCTTAATGTCTTGGTCTTCAGTCGTTTGTAAAAAATGGCTTAAAATACAAATCGCCATTGAATCACCAATGTATGTACTCCATAACATTGAAATCTCAGCGGATGTTATCTTGGGGTTATGGTGTTCCATTGATTTTCAACTCCATCAAAGAATTCTACTAAAGAGGTTTCATTACCAACAATGTACATATTATGTCATTATTCAGGTTAATTATTCTCCTAAACATGTTAGCATGCGGTACCTGGCACAAAGATTTCCTTAAAATTGGCTGGTAATATTTTATTTTGATTTTTTATATAAATGACATATTTGTAGCGAGATTGTCATATATTTTATCAATCGCATAGGAAGGAGGGTGAACCCATGGATAATCGAATTTTATTATTTTTTGTTTCGATCCTGTCTGGTTTTGCACTTATTAGAGTTCCTTTAGCCGATTCATTTCTGGAAAGCATTTCCCCCGTTACTGATATCATTGGCATACTAACTGTTCTTGTCTTCTCACTCGTCTTAATTTACAAAGGCGTAAAAGGATTGTTTAGTAAATAGCTATATTATGGAAAGCACTCTATGGGTGCTTTCTTTTTGCATTAGCTTTTATCCTTTTAAAATAAACTTAGCTATTTTTGCAAACAATAACTTAAAAGAAATCGAAAGGAGCTTTTCTACTATGAAAAAAGATACATATTCAAAGGGCGAACCGACTATTGCAGAGGGTATTGACACAGAGGATGTATTAAATAGAGATGCTACACAAGAAGAAATTGAAAATGGGGAATCAACAAGTGTCACTGTTTTATCTTTGGATGAGAACGATCCAAGTTAATTGGAAGTAAAAAAGCTACCACTTGGATAAACGCTGTACCGATTGATACACCTTTTCTAGCTATTATAAAAATAAAGCGATGCTTCATTGGCAGAAGCATCGCATTTATTTTTAAAACCCTCATCCATCGTAATGTTCTCTTTCTCTCTCTTCTTCCTCAAACATTTCGTCATTATCCTTTTTAGTTTGGCTGCTGTTCATTTTGACTTGTAATTCGGTTGTTCCGTTCAATTCCTCTGAGAATTCTGTTAAAAGAGTTGATTGCTTTTTCAAAATCGGAGTCCCTTCTTTCGATATAGTTTCCACACTAGATCGCTTGTAAAGTCTCATTACATAATAAATTAAGGCATATACCACCACCATGACAATCCCTGCGACGAGACCTACCCCTTGCCCAGGAATAAACGGCATACATACTAGAACAATAATCATGCTGATTAAGGCAACCCAAGAAGTATACGGATACCCGCGCATTTGACAAATTCCTTCGGGAGGACATCCATTTCTTTTCCGGAAACGAATATGACTTGCCATAATTACGGCATAAGTAAAAATTAAAGCAAAGCCCCCTGTGGTAATGAGGACCAAGTACACTCTTGGAAACAAGAGGCCAAATCCGAGGCCGACAAGCATCGCAAAACCGGAAAATAAAATTCCGCGATAAGGTACATCGTTCTTATCTCTCAGTATATTTGGGGCATGTCCTTCATCGCCAAGAGACCTGATCATTCTTCCAAGACCAAATATACACGCTAGCATCGCTGAAAGAATGGCTGAAATTAACACGATATTAATTGCCCTGCCTGCCCAGTTAATCCCCCATCTTTCCATGGATGCGACCATTGGACTTACGTTTTCGTTCAAAGTTGCTGTTGGAATGAGGGGTAAAAGCACGGCAGCATAGAGAATGTACAAACCTACAAGAGAAAATACAGTGTATCGAATCGCTTTAGGGATGGTATCCCTTGGATTTTCAGCTTCGGTTGCAGCAAGTCCAATGATTTCAAAACCTGCATAGGCAAAAATCACCAACAACATACTCCCTGCTATTCCCTTTACCCCTCCAGGCATAATCGGCTCAGTCCTTAACTCACCCACACCGATGGTCGGAGTTCCAGGAAGCAACCCGAGGATTAATACGATTGCTGTGATAATGAAAAAAATAATCGCGAATATTTTTATACCTGACAGACCGCTTGCTAGTTTACCTATCTTATCTGCACCTAATAGGTTTAGCAGCGTAACACCAATAATAATCGAACTACCTAGCAAACCAATGGAAACATTAGGAACCCATTCGCGGATTAAGATCGAAATAGCTGTTGCTTCACTTGACATAGATAAAACCGTTCCAGTCCAATAAAGCCAACCAACAACAAAGCCTGTCCCCTCACCTAGCTCTCGAGTGGCAAAAGTACTAAAGGATCCTTCCGTTGGATTTGCCACTGTCATCTCTGATAAGGCATAAAGGATGAGATACACCAATCCGCCCGCTAATATATACGATAGTAAAATGGACGGCCCTGCTGCATGAATAGCGACGGATGAACCTAGAAAGAAAGAACCGCCAATGACACTTCCTAAGGCCATCATAGTCAGTTGCCATGCAGACAATCCTCTGCGTTTTTTCTCCATTGATTTTGAACTCCTATATCAATTATTTTGTAGGTTACATAAAAATATTATTTACTTGGGACTGCAAAATGATTCTGGTCAAGTCTTGACTGTTTCCTTAGGAAATTTACCATAAAGCATGATATCCTATACTTACCATAAATGTTGGAAATTTGGGGAGACGAAAGATGAAGATATATTCAAATCTAGATAATGTGACTAGTTACAAATCGTTTAAAGACCTAAGGAAATGGCAAAGAGAACGGAAAAAGAAAGTGAAAGACTTATCAATTAACATTGAACAATCTTCTTCAAAAAAGGTAAGCGAACTTCAGGAAAATAAAAGTAAGACATCCTATACATGGGTGGGCCATTCCACCTTTTTGATTCAACTGAATGGAATCAATATACTTACTGACCCTGTTTGGGCTAGACGGATGGGGTTAGAAAAAAGATTAACGGAACCTGGCATCTCGTTAGCAGATCTGCCAGAAATTGATGTGGTGGTTATTTCTCATGGCCATTATGACCATTTAGATTTCCCTACCCTTAAAAAATTAAAAGGAAACCCTCAGTACTTTGTTCCTGCTGGTTTAAAGTCTCTTTTTAACAGAAAAGGGTATCAGAAGGTGAAAGAATTGAATTGGTGGGAAAGTGTTGAACTTGGAGGAATAATGATTCATTTTGTCCCGGCGCAGCATTGGACGAGAAGATCATTGACTGATATGAATACTTCTCATTGGGGAGGGTGGATTTTTCAAACGGCAAACGAAACGCTTTATTTTGTTGGCGATACCGGATATTTTAGTGGATTTAAACTAATCGCGGAGCATTTTACTTCAATTGATACGGTGTTTATGCCAATTGGCGCCTTTGAACCGGAATGGTTCATGGCCCCAGCTCATATCTCACCAGAAGACAGTGTAAAAGCCTTCATTGAATTAAAGGCAAAATCCTTCGTTCCCATGCATTATGGTACATATAGATTAGCCGATGACACCGGCCCGGAAGCTTTAGAACGTCTACTCCGTGAATGGGAAAAGCAGGAACTTCCTAAAGAACAATTAAAAGTACTGCTACTTGGGGAAACAGTAATTTGACCAGTTTCCACTCAAAATTTACCTGCATTTACCTTCGAATACATTCACTTAAAAAGGTCACGATAAGTTTGTAAGACTTTTTTAAAGGGAGTGACTTTTGTGGTGAGAAAAAGCTGGATAACTTTTGTTTTAGCAACAACCTTATTGGGTTTAACTGGCTGTGCAAATGATAATGATAATGCGGCCAATAAAAATACCAACGATTTAGGCGTTAATAATGTTAGAAACAATGCTATTAATGGTGTAAATGTAAGGAATGTTTCCAACCAAAATTTACGTGTTTCTGCCCGTGCGATTCGGAACGTGGAAAGTTTAAATGCAGTAGATCAAGCAAATGTGATCATTCGCAACAATGATGCCTATGTGGCTGTGCAATTAGAAGGGACTCAAAATGGTACTCGTGCACGTGGCGGCACAACTGGGACAGGTCCAAATATGAATGCCACTTATGGCAATGGCTATAATTCCGGTACAACAGGTACCAACGGCTCTTCCAATTTGCATGCTACAACAGGTAATCGCAACAACGCAAACATTACTGGTACAACTGGAACAAGTACGAATGCACGTATTAATCGTGCTAATGATCTAAATGCACGTGGGAACAATACACTAGATCAAAAAATCATAAACCAAGTTCGTGCAGCTGACCGCAGTATCGACAATGTATATATTTCTTACGATACCGATACTTTCGGTCAAATGACAAACTATTCCAATGATATTCGAACTGGAACAAACAGAGATGGCCTGTGGAATGACTTTTCTAATTCCGTAAACAGGATGTTTAGATAGCTCCAGAATATTCCTGTTTTTCCGAAGAGGTCTGGTCATCATCGGTATGATGACCTATCTCTATAGATTTTCGAAGAGATTTGGTCATCATCGTCTGGATGATGACCTTTTTCTATAGTCTTCCGAAAACGTTTGGTCATCATCGAATAGATGATGACCTTTTTCTA
>NZ_JBALSN010000098.1:0-7119 GCF_036966985.1 Neobacillus drentensis
CTCCGCCCTACGATAAGTCAAGCACGAATGCGCCTCCGGCTCTTCGTGTTTCCTTTATCTCAGTTGGAGCGCTCCACAAGGAAGGCTTCGGCAGCATAAGCATCGCACGAAGAAAGAGCGTTAGCTCTTTCGAGGAGGCCATACGCCGCTGACCAGGGCGCTTGCGCTTTTCTTATTCCTGTCAAAATGATCCCCATTCGTAATATAATGAAAATAAGCCTTTTGGAAAGGGGACAATCTATGCGATTTTTATTTCTATTAATCATATTAATTCCAGCTCTGGATATTGGCGTACTGCTATTTTCAGGCAAGACAATTGGTGTATGGCCAACCATTACCCTAATTATTTTAACGGGAATCATTGGGGCTTATTTAGCCAAGAGAGAGGGCTTGCAGACGATCCGAAGGGTGCAAGAACAATTAAGTTATGGCCAACTTCCTGGAGATGCATTATTAGATGGAATATGCATATTAATTGGTGGAACACTGCTTTTAACACCTGGATTTATTACAGATGTTACCGGTTTCTTATTCCTTTTTCCACCAACCCGTAAGCCAATAAAATTTTTAATCATAAAAATGTGGCAAAGAAGGATTAATAAAGGGAATATCAAAATAATAAAATAAAAGTCAGCTTCCGTTTAGGAGCTGACTTTTTTCCTTAAAACATTATATTTCTTTCCCCATAATAAATCCCCATAAATCATGAAAAACATTGGCCCGATAAAGAGTACTAATAATTACTAGTGTGACAGGACCAACAATTAATCCTAATAATCCAATTAGTTTAAAACCGACGAATAAGGCAATCAGTGTGGCTAATGGATCGAGGCCAATATTAGACGATAGGATTTTTGGTTCCATAATCTGCCGTTGGACGAGGACAACGATGTAAAGAACACCTAATCCAATGGCAAGCCCCATATTTCCACTAATCGCAGCATAAATAATCCAAGGGACAAAAACGGCGCCTGTTCCTAAATAGGGAATAATATCGACAATGCCAGTAACTAATGCAATCGTTATTGCATAATCAACTCGAAGAATAAGCAAACCTATTAGAATAATAACTGTAGTAATTGAGATTAATGTTAATTGGGCTTTAATAAATCCAAATAGCGCCCTTTTTAAATCCAAAAAAACCGATCTGCTGCTTGTTTTTGCTTTCTCGGGTAAGAGTTTGCCGCCCAATTTCGAGAATCGGTACCAATCTTTACTAATAAAAAACGTAGCCAATAAAGAAAAGATTAAAACTGTCGCTGCATTCGGAAGCCAAGCAATAATATTGGGAATAATCCCGAATAGGTTTTGAATAAAATTGCCAACAGTTGTGCCAATTCTAGTCCCGACATTCTGAATATTACTAATAATGGTATCCTGCTGCCCGGAATCCAGTTTTTTAAAGACACTGGATAATTGCTCATATATTGGCAGGATCTGCGCTGTGAAATAATTCTCTATATACTCTATTAACGTATCAAGATGTTTTGGTACCACAGTAGATAAATAATTTGCACCGGAAACAATTTCGGCTATTAGGAGAGTAATAAGTCCTGCAAATAAAGCAAAAATAATAATAAGGGCAATAAAAACTGCTAAGGCACGAGGCATCCTAGCCTTTCTTTCAAAAATATCAACAAGCGGATTAATTAAAAAGGCGATAATTAAACCAATTAAAAATGGATAGATCAGTTTTGATAAATAAAAACAACACAAAAGTCCCAAAACAATTGCTCCAATGACAATGATAAATCGTATCGTCCGGTATAAATACTTTAGATTCAAAGACAAACCTCCTTGTATCGGCCAATTATCGTAATTCTAGTTTAACATTTTACGAAATAATCTGCATATTTTTCCAGATAATTATAATAGAGAAAGTATTACAAAGGTTTTTTTCAAGAATCATTCCAAAGGAATAGAACAGAAAACTACTGTTAACATAAATTTCACTCTAAGGAAGATGTTATGTTACGATAATTTCGATCAGGAAGGGTGAAAACATGCTTAACGAGTCAGTCTTATTTTTATTATTACTGCTAGTTATTGGTTTTATCGCGAAAAATAGTTCTTTACTAATCGCAATCGCTGTTCTCCTTGCTTTAAAAATTGGAGGATTAGATACCAAAGCATTCTCAATTATACAGTCGAAAGGGATCAACTGGGGGGTAACGATTATAACCATTGCTGTATTAATACCAATTGCAAGTGGAGAAATCGGTTTTAAGGACTTAACAGGAGCATTTAAATCTTCTTATGCGTGGATTGCCCTTATCTCGGGTATGATTGTGGCTATGCTTGCAAAAGGAGGGGTAAAATTATTAGCCGATGACCCCCAGATTACTACAGCATTAGTACTTGGAACAATTCTATCTGTGTCTATTTTCAAAGGTGTAGCAGTCGGTCCATTAATTGGTGCTGGAATCGCCTATACCGCAATGAAAATTTTTAGTTTTTTTACTTAGATTTTTTGTAAAATAATATTTTTTTACACTTTTCGAAGCCTTTTCATTCACAAAAATCTGATAATTGTTTATAATAGGCTTGTAAGCGTTTCTTTTTTTACATAAACCACATAAAAACGCTGATTTGTTTATTAACTAATTTTTTCCTAAAGGAATAGATTCTAATTGTTTGCTTTTGACCCGAGCAATCGCTCAGTTAATTTTATGAATGTATAAGGGGAATATTTTTGCTTTACTGGTATGGGGAAATTTAGAATGAGAAGGAGAGATTTAGTATGACAGTAACACGCGGTCTTGAAGGGGTAGTGGCTACAACTTCCTCCATCAGCTCAATTATTGATGATACGCTTACTTATGTTGGCTATGACATTGACGATTTAGCTGTGAATGCTAGTTTTGAAGAAATCATCTATTTATTATGGCACCTAAAGCTGCCTAATGCAGAACAATTAGCTGAATTGAAAAAGCAACTTTCAGAAAATGCCGCCTTACCAAAGGAAGTAATCGCGCATTTTAAGATGTACCCAATTGAAAAGGTACACCCAATGGCAGCACTTCGTTCAGCCGTTTCTCTTTTAGGTTTATATGATGAGGAAGCAGATTTAATGGAGCCAGACTCAAATTACCGAAAAGCGATTCGCCTTCAGGCAAAAATGCCTGCGATTGTTGCAACATTTGCTCGTGTTAGAAAAGGGTTAGAGCCAATTGCACCTAAACCAGAATTAAGCTTTGCCGCCAATTTCTTATACATGTTGACTGGGAAGGTACCAGAACCAATCGCTGTTGAAGCGATTGATAAAGCGCTTGTATTACACGCGGACCATGAATTAAACGCGTCTACATTTACAGCACGTGTATGTGTGGCTACATTATCCGACGTTTATTCTGGAGTAACTGCCGCAATTGGGGCCCTTAAAGGACCTTTACATGGTGGGGCAAATGAAGCGGTCATGAAAATGTTAAAAGAAATTGGTACGCTCGAAAATGTAGAACCATATGTACGTGGCAAGCTTGAGAAGAAAGAAAAGATCATGGGCTTTGGCCATCGTGTCTATCGAAAAGGTGACCCACGTGCCAAACACTTAAGAGCAATGTCTAAAAAATTAACTGAACTAACAGGCGAACCACAATGGTATGATATTTCTGAAAAAATTGAAAGCATTGTAACCGGTGAAAAGAATCTGCCACCTAACGTGGATTTCTATTCTGCTTCAGTTTACCACAGCTTAGGGATTGACCATGATTTAATGACACCAATCTTCGCAGTAAGCAGGGTGTCAGGCTGGCTTGCACATATTCTTGAACAGTATCAAAACAACCGCTTAATCCGCCCGCGTGCAGATTATACAGGCCCTGGTATGCAAAAATATATTCCAATTGAGCAACGAGGTTAATTATTTACTTTTGTCGCAATAATTGGTCTAATAAGAATGTATGATAAGGTTAGAGACTAACATCTCTAACCTTTCCATAAGTCATAACGTAGCTTTTTTACATAATAGGAGGGAAAATCAACTATGCAAGGCGAAAAAATTACAGTTACCAACGGAGTATTAAATGTACCAAACAATCCAATTATCCCATTTATTGAGGGTGACGGAATCGGACCAGATATTTGGGCTGCTTCTGAAAGAGTTTTAAATGCAGCTGTTGAAAAAGCGTACAAAGGTGAACGCAAACTTATTTGGAAAGAAGTTTTAGCTGGAGAAAAAGCATTCAACCAAACTGGCGAATGGCTGCCATCAGAAACACTTGATGTAATCAATGAATATTTGATTGCCATTAAAGGACCATTAACTACTCCTGTTGGCGGAGGAATTCGTTCGTTGAACGTTGCTCTACGTCAAGAGTTAGATTTGTTTGTCTGCTTACGTCCAGTAAGATGGTTCGAAGGAGTTCCTTCACCAGTTAAGCGTCCACAAGATACTGATATGGTTATTTTCCGTGAAAACACAGAAGATATTTATGCTGGTATTGAGTATGAAAAAGGTTCAGAAGCAGTTAAAAAGGTAATTGACTTCTTACAAAATGAAATGGGTGTTAACAAAATCAGATTCCCAGAAACTTCTGGTATCGGTATTAAGCCTGTTTCTGAACAAGGTACTTCTCGTCTAGTCCGTGCTGCAATTAATTACGCCATTAAAGAAGGCCGTTCGTCAGTTACACTCGTGCACAAAGGTAATATCATGAAATTTACTGAAGGCGCATTTAAAAACTGGGGCTATGAGCTTGCTGAGAAGGAATTCGGCGATAAAGTATTTACATGGGCCCAATATGACCGCATTAAAGCGGAGCAAGGTTCAGAAGCTGCTAATAAAGCTCAAGCTGATGCAGAAGCAGCAGGCAAAATTATCGTAAAAGACGCAATTGCTGATATCTTCTTACAACAAATTCTTACACGTCCACGTGAATTTGATGTTGTTGCAACAATGAACTTAAATGGAGATTTCATTTCAGATGCACTTGCAGCGCAAGTAGGCGGTATTGGTATTGCACCAGGCGCTAACATCAACTATGAAACAGGACATGCGATTTTTGAAGCAACACATGGTACTGCACCTAAATATGCAGGTCTTGATAAGGTGAATCCTTCATCTGTTATTTTATCAGGTGTGTTATTACTTGAGCACCTAGGCTGGAACGAAGCCGCTACAATGGTTATTAAATCAGTAGAAAAAACAATTGCTTCTAAAGTTGTAACATATGATTTTGCTCGATTAATGGAAGGTGCAACAGAAGTAAAAACTTCTGAATTTGCGAACGAGCTTATTAAGAACATGGAGTAAAGAATTGATGCAGATGTGGGCTGTTCTTTAATAGCCCCGCCTGCATTTTAAGGTTCAAGAACAACAAAAACGTTTAAAGGGGAGAGTTATAATGTCATTAAAACGTAAAAAGGTTTCTGTAATCGGCGGAGGATTTACTGGAGCAACTACGGCATTTTTACTAGCTCAAAAGGAACTTGGAGATGTAGTTTTAGTAGATATCGCTCCAATGGAAAACCCTACAAAAGGTAAGGCATTAGATATGCTTGAAGCAAGTCCAGTACAAGGTTTTGATGCTAATATTACTGGTACTTCAAACTATGAAGATACTCGTGATTCAGATATAGTAGTGATCACTGCTGGTATTGCTCGTAAACCTGGTATGAGCCGTGATGATTTAGTTCAGACAAACCAAAAGGTTATGAGAAGTGTAACTCAAGAAATCGTGAAGTATTCCCCTAACTGTACAATTCTTGTTTTAACCAACCCAGTTGATGCAATGACATACACAGTTTTTAAAGAATCAGGATTCCCTAAAAACCGTGTAATTGGTCAATCTGGAGTTCTTGATACTGCTCGTTTCCGCACATTTGTTGCTCAAGAATTGAACCTTTCTGTTAAAGACATTACAGGTTTCGTTTTAGGTGGCCATGGTGATGACATGGTTCCCCTTGTACGTTACTCATATGCTGGTGGAATTCCATTAGAAACATTAATTCCTAAAGACCGTCTTGAGGCAATTGTAGAACGCACTCGTAAAGGTGGCGGTGAAATTGTTAACCTTCTAGGTAATGGAAGCGCTTATTATGCTCCTGCTGCTTCTTTGGTTGAAATGTGTGAAGCAATCCTTAAAGACCAACGTCGCGTTCTTCCATCTATTGCTTATCTTGAAGGTGAATTTGGTTACGATGGCATCTACCTAGGTGTACCAACAATCCTTGGTGCAAATGGCATTGAAAAAGTCATCGAGCTTGAATTAACTGCTGACGAAAAAGCTGCTTTAGATAAATCAGTTGAATCCGTTCGCAATGTGATGCAAGTATTAGCGTAAAAAAAATAAAAGAGAAATTCGGGGTTACAATGGTTCCCCGAATTTCTTTGTATTTGTTTGAAATCGCTTACATGGAGGTGGAGTTTTTTGCTTTTAGGTAAAAAGAGAAGGTTAGGACGTAAAATTGAAGAAATTACTGTTGGCGAAAAACTAGCTATGACTGAAAAAATAGAAGACAAGGATCTGCTACTTTATTTAGGATTAACTGATGATGCAAATCCCCTCTATATTCAGCATGATTATGCTTCACAGACTCCTTTTGAAAAGCCAATCGTTCCGAGCATTATGCTGACAGGTATGATTACCTCAGCCATCTCAAAATATTTACCCGGTCCTGGAAGTCATATTTTAAGTCAAGAGATCAGCTTTCCAAAACCTGTCTATCATTATGGAGCAGTTGAGCTCTTATTCGAAGTGGTTGAAGTAACAAGGGAAGAGCATACCATTGTAATTAGTGTGGCAGGAACCAATGAAAAGAATGAGACAGTCATTCAAGGCAAGGTCAAAGTTTGTCCGCCACACCGATTAGAAGAAATTCATGGCAGGGCTTTAGAGAATTTTTAATAGAGTAATTAAGAAGGAATGTGATTTGTTCACATTCCTTCTTTTGCATTAGCACTACAACGAGGGAGGTTCATAAAGCCCGAGAAGGGTGAGGACCTTCTTTTTGGGGTAAGTTGGAGCAGTTCATAAAGCCCCAAAAGGGTGTTGGTCCGCTTGTTCGGGGCGATAAGAGCGGTTCATAAAGCCCGAAAGGGTAATACACTCGTTTGTTCGGGGCGATAAGAGTCATTCATAGAGCTTGAATAAGTGATCTACTAGTCAAGTCCTGATTATT
>NZ_JBALSN010000099.1:0-4616 GCF_036966985.1 Neobacillus drentensis
ATAATAATCATATTAAAGAGCTGCAGAGTTTCGGCAGCTCTTGTTTTTTAAGGATATTTAATTCACATATTTTCCACTCTCGGGCCTGCCGATCTCTTCAAAATGCTCCACCAAATACTGAAGACTCTCTGTTAGTTCTTCACCGCCCATTGGAAGCCCGTGACCGGTCACCACTACTTGCGGCTTAAGTGCTTCTAGTTTTTTCACCGATTCAAATGCCGCATCCCAATCGGTCGTGTAATATTTTGGAGGACCGCTAATTTCTTGTGTTTGCGTCATTACTTTATAGAGTGATTCTTGTTTTACGGTCACAAACGCATCTCCAGCAATCAGCGCCCGGTCTTGTTCACGGAATAAACTGATATGTCCTCGTGTATGTCCTGGTGTATGTACCCATTTCCAATTAGGCATATGAGGAACAGTTCCATCACTAGGAAGCACCTGAACATGGGCACTTATATCAATCCCATGGTTCGGGAACATTGGCGACAATTTTGCAACTAGTCCGCTATCAACATTTGGGTCACCAGGCGGATAGTCCCGTTGGCCTGTTAAAAAGGGAATCTCTAGTTCATGTGCATAAACCGGGATCTTCCACTCCTCCAACAATTCAGCAACTGAACCGACATGGTCAAAATGTCCATGCGTTAGAACGATTGCTTTCGGCATGGCCTCCTCACCAAAATGTTCTTCAATCATTTCCTTTATTTTACCTGCAGACTTTGGCATCCCTGTGTCGATGAGCACAAATTCCTCCGAGTTATTCGGGTTGCCAACAAGTACGAGGTTCACGATTTTGTCGGTATAACAATAGATATCTGGTAAAACAGCCATCCCAACGCCATTGCCAATTGAGGTCATCGGAAGAAACGTTTCTTCAAATTTACTATCCTGGTTACGCTCCAAAAAAATCCCTCCCTTTTTGCTTATTATTTAACTGGAAGGGAAAATTATTACTATCGCTTATTCTAGTTTAGTTGTAACACGTATAATATTATAACGAATTATTCGTTCTTAATAAAGGTGTTATATTCAAAAAAAACTGCCCACTTTGAGCAGCCAATTAATCAAATGTTCGCAATGGGCGAAGGCTAATACAGATTCTAGAGTTGGACCAACTAAAACAAGTATCAGGTATTAGTTAATTTGCGTCAGGCTTGATAGAAGGTGAATAATAGCTCCTAATGCGTTGAGGTTCCTATGTTTTGGAAGACATTTGGCCGGGTTTAAGAGGATTTAATTTCGAAAGCTTTGTGAACTTTGCCGTTAAAGTGATATTTCCTGATGCAAACGATGATAGAATAAACAACAGAAAGATTACAATATAGCGGAGTTGAATATGATGTTTAATAAGATTGGTCTTATCACATCACTGTTGTTTTTTCTATTAGGAACGATTGTCCTTGCCGATTCTAGATTAGAAGTTTCTTCTTCTCAAAATAATCCAGTAGTTAGCCAAACAACTCAAATAGCTACTATAAACTCAGATAATAATAAAATCGTATCAGCCAATAAAAGCACCGCAATAGAAAATAAACAGGCCTCATTGCCTCCAAATCAAGTGGAGAATGCCCAGCCAACATTAAAAGATTATGTTGTTCCCGGTTTAGTGGGTTTATTTATTATTATTGGATTTGGAAGTTATTGGCTAATTTTCCGCAAAAAATTTACCTATCAGACAAAGGAACAGTGACATTCCCCCTAGTGGGACAGAAAAAAGCGTGAGTCCAATGGATTCACGCTTTTTTGGTGCCTGACACCAATTCTTCTACTTCTATTTTCTCAGGACTGCGCGAACCGGACTCCCATCTCCTTCAACTAGTGGTAATGGAAGGGCAATCAATTCGTAATCGCCAGGTTCGATTTGATCAAGCATTAGTGATTCTAAGATGTGAATACCATGCTCATTCAAGCTATGATGGGCAGGCAGCTCTTTACTGTCAATTGGATCGACGGATGGAATATCCAAGCCGATCAGTTGAACTCCCTTACTTCCTAAAAAAGCAGCTAAGTTCGGCTCAATATGTGGTATCTTTTCAGGGAAAACATCAGGATTTTCCCAAGCAAGGGTTCGAAATAACACCCGTTTGCACCCATCTAGATTAATCTTTTCTAAATCAGCGGCACCAATGCTTTCCTTACCATGCATATCAATAACTCTGGCAGGACCGATGTATAGGTCAAGGTTTAACTCGATGATTCGCTTTCCTTCATTATCAAAATGGAAGGGCGCGTCTACATGTGTTCCTGTATGGGTACTCAATTCAAGTTTGCCTACATTAACGGAGCCGCTTTCCTCCATTGGCCATGCGACCTCATATTGAAAAGCCGTATCTCCTGGCCAAACTGGCATCCCATTTATTAATTTTCTAGAAATATCATAAATCATCATACCCATGCACTCCTTCGATAATAGTTTTGTGTTTGTCACCATTATTTCATTTTCTACAGGGTTTTTCATTAGTTTACATAAAAAAAGACAGGATTGATTCCTGCCTTCCTCAATGAAACGATTTCCAAAATTCGCTGTTCCTATTAATAAGCTCTTTTAGGTCATCAAACGGAATGGTAAAGGTAGGAAAACCGGCTGCAAATGCGGCAATTTCATAGGGTTGAAAGTAGATATTCAGCCCAGCCTCACTAATAAAAAAAGGTTGATCCACTTTTATGCCATGGTACTCATCAGGAAATAGATAAGACGAATATTGGTTATTACTTTTTATTTGTTCAAGAATCAGATCGCTAATTACTTTTACATAAGAATTCCCAGGCTTAAAAAGGTCTTTTAATTGGTACATTGAACCAGTTTTTAGGTTGATATGGGCATATTTTTCGACAGGCATTCCGTGGGCTGCACAAAACGGATAGTCATAGCCTTCAAGCTTGATGACCAGCAGATATTTCTTATAATAAGGAATTTGATAGTTCCCCGTATAATTTGATTCCAACTGAGTGTGTGCAGGTATTGGTTTTACACCCGCCATCTCCTTTAAAGCCCGATTTACACTTTCTGGATTTTCCATTCCTTCGATTTGTGGAAAGTATACTAAATAATCCTTATTGGGTTTGTATTTATTCTCAACCACAGAATATTGGTTATTTAGAGGAAGAATAGTGGCTTGTTTCCAGACTAATTCTCCCGTTTGATTAAAATAGATGAGATGGTCGTCAATATGACCCTTAATTAGTGTTTTCTCAAAGCTAAGCCAGCCTGAGCCACTGACCATTGGCAGATGTTCTTTTCGCCTTCCATGTTTGTCGATAAAATAAGTATGCTGTTCATCAGTGACAGACGAAAGGCCGTCCTCAAATTTGGTCATCATAGTAAAATGAAATCCTGTGAGAATATGACCATCCGAATCAGCTAGGGCATAAATGGATCTCATACAAGGCTGTTTCAGGTCAATCTCCTTTCCAATCGCAAAGCGCCCTTCATTTAAATATAGAATTTGATTATAGTTAGGCTTAATCACAAAATGACCTTGCCGATCAATGACACCAAAGTTTTCTCTATTATTCTCTGACAAACTAACGATTGCCAGACCTTCTATAAATGAATCTGCATATGAAAATTTAGGCTCGATGACTATTTTCCCCTGCTCATCGATATAACCCAGCTTTCCTTCGGTACTATTCTTAAATGCAAGCAAGCCTTGACCGTAGTTTGCGACGTAAGCATAAGGGTACGATTGTAATACCTTTCCGGTAAGGTCGATCAGTTGAAAACTATCTTCTTTTGTTTTCACAATTGCTTTTCCCTGTTCAAAATCACTGGCATTTTTATAGATTAATGGAATTACTTCTTTCCCTCGTTTATTGAGATACCCATATAAATACTCCCCGTTTGCATCTATTTCCACTGCGCGAACGCGTCCCTCTTTATACTCTCCAATAATGATAGAATACGCCTTTTCTGTGATTTCTTTGCCATTCTCATTAATTACCTTGAATCCCTGGGCATCATTGACTACGGCCCTGCCCTCAGAAAATGGGTTAATCGTGTCATATTTAGGCTGGACGATAAAATAACCTCTAGAATTAATGACACCTGATTTGTCCATTAAACCAACAATGGCCAAACCATTCTCCTGAAAATCCTCGGCATGATCGTAGTTTGCCGGAAGAATCCAATTCCCTTTTGCATCCATATATCCCCACTTGTTTCCGCCAATTTCCTTCCTCACAACAGGAAATTGGTAAACGGCCCTTGACTCTCTGGAAATGGATAGCGCTCGGATTGCTTTTTGCTCCACCTCAGAAGGAAGTGGATAATAATATCTAAATTGACCAAAGAACTGTTTTAGAACAAATAAATAGGGCTGTCGGTTAAGACGGTACACCCCAAAGATTTCCTGGATTCCATCACCATCAATATCCATAGATTGAAGGATTGCTTGTTGATTTCGATATTCCATTTCTGCCCCCATTGGGAGATATGGCAATATCCAACTAATTAATTCTCTGTTATTACCAACCATCATAACTCACCCATTTTAGTTTTTTTATATTTATATGATGAAAAGTGGGCTATGTGTTTAACACTATGATTGAAAAAACACCGCTAATTGAGATTAATCAATTAGCGGTGTTTTTATCGTTTTATCTATTTACAATTG
>NZ_JBALSN010000100.1:0-206 GCF_036966985.1 Neobacillus drentensis
GAGAGATTAATTCCAAGGATTTTATGGAACTTGCTCCGTCGGCGGCGACATTCGTCACTCTCTCCCAATACAATCAACCGTAAAATATTTAATTATGTATAAAAAATTTGTCAAACTTCAGAAGCATAAATTGTCTAAAACTTGAAAGCGTATTCACAAAATAATAATCTCACAGACTTATTCCTATGTCAATAAAATAATAAAAA
>NZ_JBALSN010000100.1:342-2576 GCF_036966985.1 Neobacillus drentensis
AAATTTTGTATTTTATTTATTTCTTTATCTATTGTATATTTACCATATTTACATCTGGTCGATTAAAATATTAGTAGTGCAAGTATTGAGAGTAGTTGTTATTTGTGCAATACTTCCTTTCTTTTTTAAACTATTAGGAGATAGGGAGGTAAAAAAGAAAACATCCCATTGTGCCCAGTTTTAAGTTACTGTTTTCATGCTGGTTTAGCTGATATAATAGTAGTAGGTACTTTTACAGGAAAAATAATTATGTATCCAATTTGGGGGAAATAGAATGTGCCCTTTTTACAATAATCATGAAAACACACAACAAGAAAACACTTTGTTTAGAATTAAAGTGAAAGAAATGGTGGAAGAAAAGGAAATTGAGGCATCTGCAAGGATTATGGAAGAAATAATCACTTGCTCTACGCTTGAACATAGAGATATTGTGTTTCTATGCATTGGTTCAGACCGGTATGTAGGTGATTCACTGGGGCCTTTAGTGGGTACTATGCTTAGAGAAAGTCTTGTTCCTTATCATGTGTATGGTACTTTGAAAGAACCTGTTCATGCCTTTAACTTAAAGGATATTTTGAAAGACATCAATAAGCAACTAAAAAAGCCATTAATTATCAGTATTGATGCATGTTTGGGTGAAAAAAGCCAAGTTGGATTTATGATTTTTAACAAAGGGCCGCTTGCTCCTGGCAAGGCCTTGGAGAAGATTTTACCTGAAGTTGGAGATTACCATATCAAAGGTGTGGTCAACTATATTGATCCCCTGCCCGCATCACAATTTATTAATGACACTCGATTATACACCGTTTTCAATTTTGCCAGAACGATTGTGAAAATCATTCGTCTTACCGTACAATAAACCTACATTTACAAAATTATATAAAACAGAGCTGCTTTCGAAATCACTGGATTTACCGATTCGAAAACAGCTCTGAATTTATTCTATTATCATTTCATTTCCTCATTTAAAAAGTGTAAATGCTCCAGTTAATATAGCAGCAATGGTGACCACCAATGAGCAGATAACAGCCCATTTGAAAGCATATTTCTGGAATTCTCCCAAGTCGGTATTAATCATTCCTATTAATAACAGTGTAGATGCGACCAAAGGACTTAAAAAGTGGACAGGCTGACCTAAAACGGAAGCTCTGGCTACTTCCAAAGGATCAACGCCATATGCAGATGCCGCTTCTGCCAAAATTGGCAAAACACCAAAGTAATAAGCGTCATTCGACAAAACAAAAGTAAACGGCATACTTGTCAACGCCACCACTACAGGGAAGTAAGATCCAACAGAAGCTGGTATTATAGAAACTAGTGAATGGGCGATTGCATCTACCATTTTTGTTCCAGAAAAAATACCTGTAAATATCCCTGCTGCAAAAACGAGAGTAACAACTGTTAGAGCATTACCTGCATGTGAAATGATACGATCTTTTTGTTGCTTCAAATTAGGGTAATTAATCGTAGAAGCAAGAACAAACCCTATTAAAAATAACACTGGAGCTGGCAATATTCCCATTACCAAAACGACCATGACCACGAGCGTTAACAGAAGATTAATCCATATCAACTTAGGGCGCTTAAAATTCTCAGTCATTTCCAAAGCTATAGCTGCTTCAGGAATGGCAGAAATGGTTCTAGACGGAAACTCCACACTAATTATTCCAATCTTTTTTCGTTCTTTTTTCCCAAGGAAATATGCTGTAAAACAGATACTTCCCATTCCTGCAAATAATGTAGGCAAGAGTGGAATAAAAAATTCATTGGCATCAAGGCCCAAAGAGGCAATTGCTCTTGTAGCTGGACCTCCCCAAGGAGTCATGCCGCTCATAATACTGACAGAAAGCATAGAAATAGTCCCAAGAACAAGTGGATTCATGCCTAATCGTAAATACAGCGGCAGCAATGCAGAAATTGTAATCATATGTGTTGTTGTACCGTCTCCATCAAGTGCAACTGTCATGGCAATGATTGCCGTTCCTATTGCGATTTTTACTGGATCCCCTTTTACCAATCTCAACATTTGTTTAATTAGCGGATCGAACAACCCAGCGTCAATTAAAATACCGAAAAATAGAATTGCAAATAATAATAGTGCTGCTGAAGGCGCAACAACCTTTAATCCTTCCTGCATCATATCTCCAAGCTTTGAACCAAAGCCTCCAACTAATCCAAAGCCAATTGGAACAACTACAAGAGCAGTAACAGGAGATAATCGTTTAGCCATAATC
>NZ_JBALSN010000101.1:0-39411 GCF_036966985.1 Neobacillus drentensis
GTAATCATTCCTTCAACATCCTCACCAAGCAACCTATTACTCTTTTACCTTTCATTATAAAATAGACATAATTCTCCGCTTTAACGTTTTTTTGATCAATCATCCTCTTTTTTTGACTTTTTTAAAAGTTAAAGACAAAAAAAGACGACTCATACATTACTTAAACGAATGAGCCGTCTTTTAGTGACAATGGATCTGCCTCTTATATTCCTATTTATTTATCAAATCATTTGCATCTGCATTTAATACTTTTTTAGCAGTTTCACTGCTGTATTTACTTAATGCTTTATTATTTAAATGGTCGACAAAGTCTTGAATATGCTTTACTGCATGATCAGGCATGCCAATGTCAATTTGATGCTGCGCTTGTTTCAGAGCATTTGATAACTGCGGGATCATTGGCCCACTTAGCTCACCTTGCGAAGTAAAGCGGTCTACTAGTTGCTTCATTGAACTTATATTGGTAGTGACATGAAAGGTAATTGGCACTTCTGAAACTATATTACCGGCCTTATCCTCTTCTGCAATAGTTGCGGTGAAGTTTCCTGGATTACCTGCCATATCTATTTCCACACTTTGTGTTTTAGAATCAACAGGATAGTTTTTTCCATCAATATGGATTGTTGCAGAAGCAATTCCAGATAAATCATCCAATGCTTTAAAGGTAAGCGGCAAATAGTCCTCAAAGCTTTCCCCATCACTAAGAACCTTTCCGTCCACAAGCAATTCAAAGTCTGGTTTAGCTTTATCAATTTTTATCGTCTGCTGTTTTGCCTCTTCTGTATTTCCTGCTTTATCAATAGAACGATACTGCAGTGTATGAGTCCCATCTTGCTTGACGACAATCGGCTCACTATAAAGAATCCAGTCTCCACTATCACCTATCCTGTATTCTGTTCGATCAATACCAGACACGTTATCTTCTCCCGCTAAAGAGACGGTGACATTTGTATTGTACCAGTTGTTTTTCCCTTCACCATCAACCTTAGCTGAAGTAACCGGTTTCGTATGATCTACTAATTCATCCACTGCCTCAATTGCATCAATTGTATAGGAACCACTAATTGTCTCTACCTGAATGGTGTGCTTTCCATATTTCAAACCTTGGATAGAATAGGAAGTGGCACGATCACCCGCAGCAGAAACACTATAATTTGTGTCTACCGCCTGACCATCAATCAATACCTTAATCTTGGATGTCCCAGTGTTACCCACTAGATTGACCCCAGTTCCGGTAAACGTATAGTTCATGATACCGCCTGGTGAACTAACAGAATTGGTTCGGTTAAAATTGCCATAGCCTGTGGAGACATTATGGCTCCATGTTCCTTGATACTGAACATGAGAATCCAAATCGTCCACACGATTAACATAAGCGGAAGATCCCTCAATCGGAACTACCTTAAGGTTGTCAAACTGAGTATGATAATATCCGCTAGTAATCCCAATTTTACCAGACATATACTGACTTGTTGTATCTGTAAAGTCTGCAATCTTGGTGCCGTCAACGTAAGCTGTGATTGTATTATCGACAACTTTGAGAGACCCATTATGCCATTTAGAGTTGTCGAAACCATTAATTGTTCCAGATAATTTCACAGTGCCGCCTTTAAGCAGCTGGTAGGAATCATCCTTAAACACCTTAAAAATATAGCCCGGATTTTCTCCGCCACTAGTAATCAGATTGCGTGCAGCGATTCCTGCATAGTTAGCACCTGTGCCCTCAGTTGCGGTATCAAGTAGGAAATCGATACTGACTTGGTAATTGGACCAACGATCATCACCAAGCACTGTATCATTACCTGGCTTAGGATTCCATTCCCCGCTGGCATGTGTGCTTTGATCAATTTGCGCCATCAACGTGTTATTGTCAGGATCGGTATTAACTTCAAAAGCCCCGCCGATATCAGTGGTGTAACGTGGTGTATATCCACGGCTTTCAAGATATCCTTGGTCACTGTTGTTTAAGACCGACTCATCTTTATATGAAGTATATTTTTCATCCTTATACTCAAAATCGTCTGTATATGGCAATGGTAAAACCTTATCATTTTTCTCATCTTGGTCAGCATCACGTTTATACTCTTTTTGACCGCTAGTTGTTGTCAACGTAACAATAGAATTAGGTTTTACAATATAGGTAAACGTATAGCTTCCGTCACCATTTTCTTTAGGTGTAATATCATCTATATGTTTCATCCAGTTAGCATCGTAAGCTTGTCCATAATCCGGACCTTTGGTTTCCCAGACTTTAAGGCTGCTTCCTGCTTTATCTAGATTTTTCACCGTAACGCTGTATTTACGCGGTACTGAACTATCGTTGGTGAAAATCATCGAATAATCATCCGTGTCAGGATCGGCAAGAGTCAGGTAATTGTTGGTCGTATTACTGATGGAGTTGGCGCCGCTCCCATCTCCAAAACTTGCACCAAGAATATACTTCCAGCCCGTCTCAGCAAAGTTCATAAAATGACGAACCATCTGAACTCCTGAATCGGAATAAGAATAGCCAGACCAAGGGCTGTCAGCATGAATTAGTTCTTTAGACGAATACTGTCCGCCGTCGTAAAATGAACCGATAGCTGGTTGAAATTCATAACGGGTCATATAGGCACTTTTGCTCTCGGATGAATAAAACATGTTAATCAAATGGTTTGCCGTATCAAGGATACCGTTGGTCCCACCCAAGCCACCTGCAGGAGTCGAAGAATTCACCCGATATTCTGAGAATGTCATCGGAGCCGTTCCCTCGCTGTACCAAACTTCCTTATGATATGTCTTATTCATCAGAATACTGTCAGCGGTTCCATAGGCATTATAGTGCATGCTAATCACATCGACTGCATTGCGCAATTCTTCATCGTTTTTCATTAATGTAGCAATTTTTATCGTAGCGTTCTCATCGGAGGCGACAATCTTAATTTTGCTATAATCATAGCGTTCATCCGTCTCACTCTTAAGGCGCTGTGAAAAATACTTAACCCAAGCCGTATCAGGTGAACCAGTTTCATTTTTATCAGGGTCGATATAGTCCATCTTTACTCCATAGGTGTCGTATACCGCATCAATCGTATTCTTGTACCATTTATAACGTGCCTGATATCCTGCAGCAGTGCTAGTTTTAAACGCATCACTCACCCATTTAGGGTCTGCCCAGCGAAGTGCGTCCACCGTGATGTTTGGATTAATCTTTTTAGCATCCGCAACAAGATGCCAATCCGCACCACGTAATACATTTGCCTTCTCATCGGCCGTTCGCATCGTAGCCGGTGTTGCCTCAGTCGAGGTATTTAAATCAGCACCTAACTCCACTTTGATATGGTTGAGTCCAGCACCTGTGGTTGGATTAAAAAGCTCGTTTAAGATTTTCTGATATTTCTTAGGATTTTCCACTTTGTAATCAAGCAGCAGACGCGAAGTTCCATTAGCTGATACCATCCCAAAGCCCTTAAAGGTGTTGGCTGGATTCTGATCTGCTTTGTTCCCGTCAACAGTAATTGGAGTAGCTTCGAGATTCTCAGTTGTTACCTTGAGAGATGAAGATTTATCTGATTCTCCTGCACCATTTTTGGCTGAGACTTCATAGTAGTAGGTGGTATCAGGTAATACGTTGCCATCTGTGAATGTATTTGCAGAAACCTCATCGATAAGCTTGTAATTACCGTTAGCGCTGTCAGACCTATACACTTGATATGTATCAGCTCCAGGTACTTGATTCCAATTAAGAACTGCTGAACCGGCCGTTACCGTTCCGGCTGCCAAATCAGTTGGAATAGCAGGTTTAACTAGCTTGGTCGTCAGTTTTACTTCTGTACTCTTTGTCGATTCATCTTCATTCCCATCAACAAAGCTCATAACATAGTAATAGGTTTTCCCCGTAACTAGTGCTGTATCAGTAAAGGATGCTTCTTTACCAGCATACACAAGCGAATAGCCGCTTCCAGAAGTAGTTGAACGATATAGATTATATCCTGCCGCCCCATTAATGCCATTCCAACTCAGTGTTGCAGCCGTGTCTGTAATATTGGCAGATGAAAGCACAGCTGGATTAGGTATCGCTTCAGTTGTTGTACATTTTATAGAATCAGTCAAAGCCGATTGACCGCTTTCGCCAATCGCTGCTATTTTGTAATAATAGTTTGTTGACGCATCTAATCCTTTATCTGTAACAGATGTCCCAGTCACATTGGATTGAACCATATCATACGGGCCAGCAGCACTCTTAGCTCGGTAGATATTATATCCAGTCGCACCAACGACAGCACTCCAGCTTAAACGTGCCGTTGTTGATGTGACTGCAGCCGCAAAGTTAGCAGGTGCCGTTGTTCCAGCTGCTGTGATCGCAGTTACCTGAATATCATCCACATAAACGGGCTGCCATTTATCTCTTATCGCTATTTTGCCGTTTGTAAACGTATCATCTGTTGCACTCATTACCAGTGTATCGACTCCGTTAGTAACGGTATAACATTGGATTGAGTTTCCTGCTACTACCATTTTCAGAGTGTACCAAGTGTTCTCTTTCGTGGTAAAATTGGCACTTTTCAAGGTGGTACTCGCCCCGTTTACTACTTTTGTTAGGACTAAACTAGACTTTTGCATTTGTAAATAGTAATAATTACTTTTGTCCTTAAAACGTGCCAAAATCCCGGGCCAAACGTTTGCCGTACTTGGCGCCCTCAAACGCATTGATACAGCATAGTCCGTCCATTTTGAACTGCCTGCACTAATGATTCCCTCGCTTGTATCTGTCTGGTTCAATACTTTATTGGTGGAATCTGCAGGGTCAGCAGAAATCTGCCAAACACCGGAATCGACTGTCCATGTAGGATTGGCAGTAAAATCTCCATCCCCAAAATCATCCTGTAAAAGATTATTAGACACCCCTGCAGTTGTTCCAGTTTCTGCATATGCAGAAAGGCCTGACGGAATAATCAAATTCGAACTAACCATGAGCGTTGCTAGAATGGAAGAAACTTTTCTTTTTCGTTTCATCTGCGAACCTCCAAAATTAATTTGATATTGACACGTAAAAGCCTTTTACAAATCTAAGAAACCTATTCTTTGTAAAAGGCTGAATCGACCCTTGAAGTAAACAAAAACTACTATTCTTAAATTTCTATCTAGCTAACCAGCCGCCATCGACAGCTAAAACATGACCATTCATATAATCGGATGCTTTACTTGCCAAAAAGACAACCACGCCTTGTAAATCTGCAGGTGTTGCCCAGCGGCCAGCAGGAATTCGCGAAGTAATTTCCACTTTACGTTTTTCGTCTTCTCGGATTGGTGCGGTATTAGCCGTTTCCACATATCCTAGAGCAATCGCGTTAATTTGGATACCGTATTCTGCCAACTCATTGGCAAATGCTTTTGTTAATCCTGCTACTGCATGTTTACTTGCTGTATATGGCGGGACAAATTTTCCGCCTTGGAATGATAACATGGAAGCCACGTTAATAATCTTGCCGCTTTTTTGTTCGGCCATTACTTTCGCGGCTTCCTGGCTTAAAAAGTAAGTAGAGTTTAAGTTAATTTCCATGACAGCATCCCAATCCTCTTGTTTATACTCAAGAAGCGGGCCGCGTCGGATCGTTCCTGCGTTGTTTACTAAAATATCAATTCTTCCATATGCCTTTAAGCAAGCGGGCACAATATCATGAATGGATTCACGATTTGATAAATCTGCCTGAAAAAATTCTACCCGTCGCCCCTCTTGTTTAATTAACTCTCTCGTTTCATCCCAATTACGGCCATGAGTAGTAATAAAGAGGTCAGCACCTGCTTTGGCAAGGGCGACGGCATATCCTTGACCCAGGCCTGTATTACCACCGGTTACGATGGCAACCTTACCTGCTAATGAGAAATAATCTAATGAAAATTGCTGCAATTCATTTTCCATGGATATCCCCTCCGAAATCTATCGTAATTCCTCCATCTTTATATGGTCCATATCATCATAAGTGATGTTTTCCCCACACATCCCCCAGATAAAGGTATAGTTACTCGTTGCTGTACCTGTATGGATTGACCAGCTCGGAGAAATAGCAGCTTGTTCATTCTTCAAGACTAAATGTCTAGTTTCGTCAGGCTGACCCATAAAGTGGAATACACGAGTATCCGGCTCCATATCAAAATACAAATAAACTTCCATACGACGTTCATGAGTATGACAAGGCATCGTATTCCACACACTGCCAGGGGATAACATCGTTAATCCCATTTGAAGCTGGCAGGACTGACAAACATTTGGATGTACATATTGATAAATCTTTCTTTCATTTAATGTCCCTGGTTCTCCCGCTTCAAGTGGTTTAATAGTTTTAATATCAATTTTTACCGTTGGATAGGTATGATGGGCTGGCGTAGAATTGATATAAAATTTGGCAGGATCTTTTGGATCTTTAGAGCGGAACAATACTTGTTCTGTTCCCTTCCCGACATATAAACCATCACGACGCTCCATATCATATTCAATTCCATCAAGAACAACAGAACCGGCTCCACCGATATTAATGATTCCCAGTTCACGGCGTTCAAGGAAGTAATTCACGCCTAGTTCTTTATCCAATTTAATCGTTAATTCATTTTGGGCTGGAGTAACTCCGCCAAAAATCATCCGGTCTACATGGGTATAAGTTAAATGAACCTTTCCTGGTTCAAAAATGGTTTCCACAAGGAAGTCATTCCTTAATTCTTCGGTCGTATATCTTTTAATTTCTCGCGGATGATTGGCATAACGTGTTTCCATTGTTTTATTCTCCTTTTTGTTTGATGTTTTAGGTTGACATGATTGTCCCGGGGTTCGATGATGACCATTTCCCCTCGGAAAACCAGAGAAAATTGTCTTCATCAGGCCGATGATGGCCACTTCCCCTCAGAAAACTAAAGAAAATTGTCTTCATCAAGCCGATGATGACCACTTCCCCTCAGAAAACTAAAGAAAATTGTCTTCATAGTAAACTCTTCGGAATGGAAACCTCATCATATCCCACAGATAGGATTATTTGATTTTCTTCTATCCTACAGCTTGGTGCAGGAATCGCATCATCCACAAACGTTCCATAAAATCCATGGATGAGTAGATGCTCGCCTTTTTCTACTTTAGCCTTTGCCGTTGGGATATAGGTTTGATCCTTCATGATGTTGGAATTCGGTTCACCAAATACATATTCCAGTTCCGAATGATGGCTAAAATCAATCACACCAACCTGATGTTCATCATTCGACACCTTCATTTGATTGGATTCAGTCACCATTTTTTTCTGCATATGAACCCCATCTATATCAAAACCCAGCGCAAAGCTTCCATCTGCAAGATAAATCGTCTTATCTGTTTCAATCCTATGGATCCGGAAATGAAAAGGCGTAAATGGAACAATAATACTTCTAATTTTTACCCCTGCGTAAGGGTGCCAGTTTGTTAGTAAATAATCTTCTGTAACTTGATATTCCGATTTTTCATAGCGCATTTTGTAGTATCTTTCAGGGTCTAAGCTAACTGCAAGAGTATTATCAAATGCCCCTTGCCTTAAATTCAATTGACCTTTAGACACGCTAAATCCAAACACACTTGAATAAACGAACTTTTCATATTTCGCATCACAATGGGTATGTGGTTCACAATGTAATCCAGCCGTATACAATTGAACTTGTCTATTGTTCTGATCCCGTGTCACTAAGAATCGCGCTGGAGTAATTAGCTTTTTGCTAGGAAGTTCTGGTGACTTTTCTGGAATGGCCCAAAATGGATGTTCTTCAGGCAATCCCAATAACAAAAACGTCTTCAATGCCCAATAAGGGGAACCAAACGCATTATATCCTTCCGTAAACACTTGATTTCGATAGTAATAGCCCACTGTCAGCAAACCATCATGACTAAAAATGGATTGTTTCATCCAATGCTTTAAGTGTTCGACAACCAGCCATTTCATTTCTGAATATGGAAGGACTTCAATTTCTGCAAAAATAGCTGCACTAAAAAATGCTACCTGGGCAAAACGATAGGTCATACTCCGTCCAAATGGGACGGCAGCACCCTGTCCATCAAAGAAGCAGGCAAACGATTGGGCGAATTCTTTGGAGCGTTCTACAAAAATTCTTGCATGTGGGTCATCTTCAGTTGCTGTTTTTGCGTAAACCAAACCGTAGAAGTGGATCGCAAAAGGAACATAATAGTCTATTTGATCAGGGTATCCGTCTACATACCATCCTTCTGCACGGTAAAAGGAATCGATCGCTTCCAAGTCGTCTTTTAGTCGCTTCTCATCAAAGGCGAAGCCATTGAGACGAAAACCATGGTTCACTAAAACTCGGAAAAAGAGCCAGTTATTACGCGGAATATCCCGTTCATTGATTTGATATAACCATGCATGCAGCTGGCTTTGTTCTTTTTTATTAAAGTAACTTAACCATTTTTCTCCACAAATGCATAAAGCTAATCCAATCACAGCCATCTCAACAAGACGTTGGTCATAATGATGTGCTTCCCCGAAATAATGTGGATGGTCTGGATCGATACCTTCTTTCAGTCTAGCAATATATCTTTTGAGAACCTTATACTCTGTTCCCCCGGCAAGCATCGGAACAATTCCCCAGAGTGGTCGAAATAAGGCTTCCATTTGACGGGTGGTTTCACTGTAATGCGTACCACCCGTGTCAAACTTCAAGCCAGGACCTTCACGGTCAAAATGCGTGATTAATGGATCTACCAATTTTTCTAAAAGATCTACTAACTCTTTTCTGCTCGTTCTCTTTATCGTTTCAATATGATTCATCTATTTCACCATCCAACCAGGTTACCTTGAAAGCAAATTCACGGTGATTGTTATTCTGAGATATGAAAATGATTGTGTAGACCGCTTCATTTTCATTAAAATGGTTTTTTATGTCTAACTCTTCAAGTTCAACCATAAATAATTCCTTATCAAAATGGAGAGCCCATTGTCCATGATTCCAAGAGATGGTCCCTGATTGAATTTCCGGCTTTGTCCTCGTTATAAAGTGGGTTTCATAGGGAATTGGCTCCGTAAAAACATCCTCTATGGTTAATTCCCGTTCATCAGGCAATATTGTGAAGGAACGCGTGAATGAACGAGCCCTTGTATTCGGATAAGCATCATGAAGATCAAATAGCACAAAAAATTTATGCGGCTCCTGATTAATTTCTACAATCGCAGCTTTATAGTCTGAGCCTTCCCTTTGCTCCTCTTTATCTAAGTACGGAACCGAATGATAATACGATCTTGCATGGGCAAATTCATATCTTTTCTCACCAAAATAATCACCTGTATAAACCGGCGCACCTAAATCATCAAAAATTAATCCCTTGGCATCACCCAAAATAAAATGGCCTAAATCGTTGTGATTATGAGATTCACCATTATGACCGCCTTTTGCAGCAAAATAGAGATTGGATCGTTTAACAATTACCCAGTTAGCATCATCGAGAATAAACTCGCCATTTAAGTCTTGATAGGAATCGGTTACTTCCTCATTGCTCCACCACAAAATCCTGCTCAGATGCCCCCAGCGATAACAGTGATCAAAGTGGAAATTCGTCACTGCCCTTTCTTTTGCAGGGACAATACCAAACTTTGTATAAAAGAAAGCATTCAGGCTAGAAGGAATAGTTACTTCCTCTGGTGAATCCGAGAAAGGGAGATAGTTTCCTGAAGGCATCATTGCTTTTAATGGAAACGTCACAATGTTCTTCCACTTTGGAGTGGTAAATAAATTTTTTCCTTCAACCTGCTCATACATATCCGCAAAATAAGTGTAATAACCAACACCATAAACCCAGTAGCCCATGCCTTCCACACAGGCGCCATCATCTCCATACCCTTGTAGAAAACATTCCATTGCTTCTTCTACTCTTTGTAAAATGCGGCCGCGTCTCTCCTGGTCCTCCTCTAGGATCAAGGCTGCCATTCCAATCGAACCGGCACAAATGGCACTCCAATTATTGGTTAGTTTCTCAAACTTCCATTCCTTACTGGCAAATGGAGTTAATACCCTTTTTTCAATTTCTGTTTTGATGATATCAAGTAAGGCCGCGTGTAATTTGTCTTTAAAAAGAACCGTACATTCTGCTAGGAAATGAGCTGTTTCCGCTGCAAATAAATCAACCGTCTCATAGGCATCTATATATCTCGTCTTATCCTCACTCATGGGAATATGAGCCGGTAATGCCCAGCTATATTCCTGACAGATGGTGAAGAGAATCTCCTCAAACAGCTGAAATTTCTCTTCACTCTGTCCCCATTGCAAATAAAGGGCTAGAGAAGCGGCATCTCTTCTGCGCTTAAAATATACATCCTCTAACAGTTTTCGATTTCCATTTTCTAAATAGGCCAGATAACCTTCTAACTTAGGTAATAGGAGAGACCCACTACTAGTCAATTGCCCAATATGTTGTTCTACTTGATTTTGGAAAGGTTTCGTATAATTTTTATTAACACTATAGTTAAAGAAATACTCCTCAACAGTTATCAATTTGCGGCACTTCCTTTAACAAAATTCCCTTTTATGTTCCCTTCATTTCGAAAAATCAATGAACTATTACGCACAATCAAGAAAAAAATGACACTTGGTAATAACATGAAGGCAAAAACAGGTTTTATTAATAAAATGAAGATAAAAAAGCTAGCCAAGATCGTATTTAAAAAGGTAATAAAAAACTTTTTAATAGAATAATAGAATGATAAGATGAAAAGCGTTTTTAATGTATGTTTCGTTTGCGTCATAATGACTAGGCCACAAATCACCATATTTAACAAAAGGATGGATAGGATGATAAATAAGGGGGAAACGAGAGCAAATACTGATTTATCCATAAACACCGCTATATCCATCGCTAAAATGAATAGCAGTGCCAAGGTGATCGACCATAAACGCATCGACTCTGAGAACTTCCCCTTATAGAAATGCCAATAATCTTTTGTCACACTAATATCTTTTTCTACCGCTAATTTATTAAGAGATGTGATTAATGCGGCTAACGCAGGTCCCATTGGTATCAGAGTAATAAAGTAATAGATCATATTTGATGGAACAAATTGTAATGTTGACAGAGCCAGAATAAAAGGTATATTCGCAATGGCAAAATACAAATTAAACATCAAAAACCAATATCCATAATTAAAAACGGCAGTATATTGGAAATGTGACAGGTTCATTCGAAACATTAAGATCAGCCTTTCATACCAGTCGTTGCAATTCCTTCAATAATATATCTTTGAGCAAAGATGAAGATGATCGTAATTGGAATAATCGATACTAACGATGCAGCCATAATCAGTGCATATTGTGCATCATACAAAGTGACAAACATCCGTAAACCTAACTGAATCGTTTTGACTTCTGTTGAATTTAAGTAAATAAATGGCCCCATATAATCGTTCCAAGTATTAACGAAGGTTAAAACGATTAGGGTAGTAAGAGCTGGTTTAGATAGTGGCAAGATGATTTTGAAGTAGATGCCATACTCGTTCAATCCATCTACACGGGCCGCTTCGCTTAATTCTTCGGGAATACTCATATAGAACTGTCTCATCAAGAAGACACCAAATGCACTAAATGCTTGTAATAGGACCAGTGACCATAATGTATCGGTTAAGTGCACTTCTCGCATCATGATAAACTGTGGAATCATATAAGCTTGCCACGGTACTGCAATCGTCCCAATATACGCTAAGAAAAGTGCATTTCTCCCTTTAAATCTCATCTTCGAAAAACCATAGGCTGCAAAACTACTAGTCAGTACTTGTATAAAGGTAACGACCACACTTAAAAAGATGGTATTTTTAAAGAATGTTAAGAGCGGGATTTGATGCCAGATTTCCACAAAGTTATTCCATTGTGGCTTAGTAGGTATCCATTGGATCGGGATACTGAATACCTGATTATCTTGTTTTAATGAGGATGAAATCATCCAGAAAAAAGGAATCAACACCAATAGAGACAAAAGAAGTAAAAAGATATAAGTGATTGTATTTCCTATTTTTTTCTTCGTACTTTGAGACAATCTAGAGCTTTTTGCTGTTGCGTCTACAGGGCTTTTTGCTGTTGCATCCAATGTATTCCCTCCCTAATAGTCCGTTTTCTTTTCTTGAATTCGGAATTGAACAATGGTGATTCCTAAGACAATAATGAATAATACCAACGAGATAGCAGAAGCATAACCAAAATCATAATTAACAAATGCTTCATTATAAATGAGGTAAACCAATACATTGGTAGCACGGCCTGGTCCACCCATTGTCATGACTTGAATCAAATCGAATACTTTAAAACTAGAAATGGTTAACATAATTAATACTAAGAACGTGGTCGGAGCAAGCATTGGCAAAGTTACATGCCTAAATTCATGCCATGCATTCGCACCATCTATTTTCGCAGCTTCGTATAATTCTTTCGGTATACTCTGCAATCCAGCTAAATAAAGGACCATATAGTAGCCCATTCCACGCCAAACACTGACAATAATAATCGCTGGCATCGCCCATTTTGACGAAGAAGTCCAGCCTGGAGGATGGTCAATCCCCATCCATCGTAAAAATTCATTGATTAGTCCCATATCTGGGTGAAATAACATATTCCATACAACCGCAATAGCTACTAACGATGTAACATACGGGAAAAAGATGGCTGCACGAAATGTGCCGATTCCGCGGATTTTTTTATTGAGTAGGATCGCTAAAAGTAATGAACAGATTAACGTCAACGGAACGGTGCCGATGGTGTAGTAAACCGTATTCCAGAGAGAAATCCAAAAGGTCTTGTCATGAATCATCGTTTTAAAATTTTCTAATCCTATAAACACAGGGGCCGAGAAGGCATCCCATTTCATAAAAGCGATCACGAAGGAAGCAATAACAGGGATTAATGTAAAAATAAAGAATCCAAGAAAATTGGGGGTAATAAAGGACCAAGCAACTAATGTATTTATTCTTTTCCGTTTCTTTTCGGATACAATTTTAATTTTAGGAGCATTAACTACCACGTTTGTATTTGGATTACTCATATTGTCCCACCCGTTTTATTTGGCGGTTCTCTCCTTTCAGTAGAGGCATTTAAAAATGGGACAAAAGCTAAGATTTACTAGTCTGCCATAAACCTATTTGCTTATGTCCCATCCATGGTTAATCTACTACTTCAAAACCTCAGATTTAACACGTTCACCCATTTCTTTAATTCCTTTGTCAATGCTGTTTTCACCAATCATGATTAAGTCATGTTCTTCATTTAATACTTGGTCAATTGCAGCAGAGTTTTTGTTCATTGGCATTTCAATATTTACAAAATCAGGGCTAAATGCTTTCTTAGAAAGTTCATCATTTGGCATTCCGGCAAGATTAAAGTAAATATTATTAATCTCCTCTGTACGATAAGCAGGTACGACGCCAACCCCAGCAACAACTTTGGCACCTTCTTCACCTGAAGCCCATTTAACAAATTTTTCAGCTTCTTTACTATGCGCAGCATTCTTATTTACTGCGAATGCTGTTGGAGAGCCCCATGATTTAACTTCACCCTTTGCTGTTTGTGGCAGCGGAGCAATCGCCCAATCCACATTTGTTTTACCAGCGTTTTTGGAATTAAGAACACCAGCCATATACCAAGTACCCATTGGTAGCATCGCCGCTTTTTCTGTTTCAAATTGTGATGCATAAGTAGTGTTCGTTGATTTAGCTGTTCCATAATCTAGTACACTCTTATCATCCTGCATCCCTCTGAAAACTTTATACATATTGGCTAAGAAGCTATAGTCTCCTTTAATGATTGCATCGGGCTTACCTACTTCTTGAGCCGCTGCAGTAGCATTAGTAATAGATCTCCATACATGGTTATAGGCACCATATACTTTTGTATCACCAGAGCCAGAAGTTAATTTCTTTGCTGTTTCCTTATACTCATCCCAGGTTAAATTCTCAGGATATTTTACACCTGCTTGGTCAAATAGTTTTTTGTTGTAATAAAGTACCCAAAAGTCATTCCGATATGGTAAGGCAAAAATTTTTCCTTGATCATCTTTCATATAATCCAATGTTCCTAGATATTTCTCTCCATCTAAACTCTTTGCGTATTCAGTCATGTCTTTTAGTTGACCGCGGTAAGCATAGTTAGAATAGCCAATCAGGTTTTTCATCGTTAAGATATCTGAATCATCATTACCAGCTAACATGGTTGTTAATTTTTGATCATATTGTGCTGCTTCAATATCAACTGGCTCGATTTTTACATTTGGATTTGCTTTTTCATAGGCTTCAAATAATGCTTTAAATTCAGGTGTCGTATCATAGTTCCATACCGTGACTTTCAGGGTAGTTTTTCCATCCTTCGTTTCCTTGGATGCTGTTTTATCAGAACTGCACCCCACCATTACGCTACTAAGAATAAGAATGAACATTAATATTAAGGCGAGATTCTTTTTCATCATTTACCCCCACTTTTTTTATTCATTTACTTTGTAACAGTGCTGCACTAATAGCTAAATCATTTGTCTGAGCTAAACTGATCAACTCCTTTTTAAGGATTAATTACTGAAAGCCTTTACAAGTTAAAGATTATCAAATTATCTTGTCCATACTATAAGACTAATTTTACCGGTTATATGAATATTTTGACTTTTATGCAAAAAAGGAACTTTGTCTTTCCCAATCCTGGGAATAGACAAAGTTCCTTTTAAAGAGAAGCCACGGGGGCGGTTCGAGAGCCAGAAAAAGGAGACCTCGAATCTGCACACCGGTAATAAAAAAATAAAAAAACTAGTAAATTCGTAAATTCCTTTCTCTATTTTTCGCATAAATTAATATTAAAATATTACTAAAATCAAACTCTAACACGTGGAAGTTTAGGACAATCCTTAGTTTGAACTGCTGCTCTTAATTTTTATTAATCAAACTAAAATCAATATCTATTTAGGAGGTGATAGGTTGGACCAACAATGCAATCAACCTTGTGAAGACCACATTTTTTGTGTACACTGCGGACTTCCAATTGACCAAGATGAACCTTATTTCATTTATATAGAAAAGAATTTAAATGGTCATAATGTTTATTGCTGCGATGAATGTTCTTAATGATAAGACTGCGCATTACAGTCTTTTTTTTATCATCTTGTTTTTAAACTAATTACATAAATACTTATTAATCTAATTAAGCCATCTCACCAGTTAGTTGACCAAGATCAGAAAAAGCCGCCAATAATGACAGCCGGACCTGTAACTCTCGTACTCATTAGTTCAATAAGAAAGGAAAGCTCTCTACAATCCTATCCTTTTAGATCGTCCTCAGTTTATCGAACAACCATACAAGATGATTGTATTTACCATAGGATTGTATTTGATCTCTCTCGATTAGGATACGTTCCAATGCAATCATGTCGTCGCCGAACCCGGTATTTTGAACTAGGTTAACAGGGGGACGGTTTTCTGCAATATTTATACGAATTTGAAGAAGTAATGTTATGATTGCTTGGTTAAATTCATGAAACTCATAAGGAAAACTTGCAGTAAGGGATTGATGTTCTAATATAATCTTTTCCATGAGTCCATAATCCGTCGGATGAATAGAGTGTAGAGCTCTAATGGATACATCAAGAACCGGATGCTTTTGTTGAAACAACAGTCGATTTAAGTTCATATCCTCCTCCTTCGTTTTCGACGGCGGATGTTCTTGATGATAGGTTCCTAAATCATCTTCGATAATAAAATTAGCATTTGCCTTATATAATCTATAGGCAAACTCAGCATCCTCGGGTCCCCATCCTTTAAAATTCTCCTCATAGCCGCCGACTTGCACCATAAAACTTCTTTTAATAGATAGAAAACCTAAGCAAGCCATCCAACGCAATGGGCTGTTATATGAATGTTCCCTAAGGTATTTTAATAAATGATGAGCATAACTTCTGTATTTTACAATCGAGCATAAATTTTTTATATCGTCAATATCCTCTCTCTTAACCACTTGTTGGGGTTCTTCTAAAAGCCTGATATGATTCGTTAAGCTACTAAGTGTCTGTTCTTGCGATATCCCCTCTTTAAGGCGTTGATTGAAGAGAGAATTTTTCTCGCTCCACTTATAAATCGCGTTGATTTGATTATCAGTAAAATCCGGGGATAAAAAAGAATAAATGCGCCCCCGCTTGCTTCCTGCAATAACAACGGATTTATCGTGAGTTAGATGATGCTCGCGGTTAAGGGTAACATAGTTAGGGGAAACGATGGTTTCTGCATCCAAAATGATAATAATCTCTCCCCTCGCATGCCTAAGTCCGATATTTCTTGAAGCAGCAACTCCAACATTAGTACGATTACGAATATATTGAAAATGGTAGGGAGGACAGTATTCTTTAATTTTGGGGGTCTGGTCGGTAGAGGCATCATCAATCAATATCACTTCCATTTTGGATAAATCAAAGCACTGTTTCTCCAACGCATAAAGACTAAGCAGATTAAGGGGATAGCGGTTATATGAAGGCATGATGATCGTCACTTCAATTTCCATGTTTTCACTTTTTCCTCCTTGTGAGCCTATAGTTTCGAACAATTAAGGCGGTTCGGCTTGAATTGTTCCATTTTTTTATTACTAGTATTTAACGAAAGATATACCGACATTAATTAATAGGATGAAAAGCACCACGATGAGCAAAATTAACACCATATCTATCTGATATCGTATATCACCACCTTACTTGAGAGATAGTACATCGTATGTCAGAACAATAAACCTCGAATTGGACAAGAACAAAACTTTACATTTACTTAACATAAAAAAAATATTAGCTTGCTGCACACAAACTCGGAGGACCATTTCTGTGGTGTTGTGGGAAGTGGCAGATAAATGGCTGAAAGTTGCCGATATATTTTAAAAGCGGCCGATATATCCGAAAAGTGGCTGATAAAATGAAAAAGTGGCTGATAAACTTCCACAACCGGCTGATAAAATCTCCAAGCTAGTAAATCAAGCAGCCATCCTTCCGAAATAGTAACTAAAAAAGGCTCCATCTCTGTGATGGAAGCCTAAGATTTTTTTAGTATCCTACTATTGTTAACTTTTTCTATCTTTTCGTTAATATTTCAAGTTATTTAATTAGGCTTTTTGATAAATAGCGACAATACAACATTAATCACTGCTAATATTAAACTAATCGTAAACACGAGGGATGATCCCGCTGCAGCCGCTTGTGCCGGTTCATTCACAACAGCTATATGACTAGCCTGTTTGGCTGAATAAATTGATACCAATACCGCAATACCGATAGCTCCAGCAACTTGTTGAAGTGTTTGAGTAATTGCAATTCCATCAGGATAGTATTGTTTCGGAAGCGAATTAAGCGTGTTCGTTTGTACAGAAGCAAGCACCGCTCCGATCCCTAACATCATGACAATATGTGTGACCACGATCATCCATATAGCCGTGTCTGACCCAAATTGTGAATAGAATACATAACCAATCGCGACTAAAATAGTCCCAGGTGTAATGACTGCTTTCGGACCATATTTATCAAATAAGCGGCCAATCGTTGGAGCTAATATACAATTCAGCAAGCTGCCCGGCAGCAGGATAAGGCCCGTTGTAAAAGCAGCAATGAGCAGCGCCATTTGCATATACATCGGTAAGATAACGAGCATGGACAACATATTAAAGAACGTAATGAATGTCATAAAGACACCTAGAACGAATAGAGGGTACTTGAATGCTATTAGATTTAGCATCGGCGCCTCCATTTTTGTCTGACGGATTGCAAAAATAATCAGTGCAGCAAATCCAATGATGATTGATCCAAGGACAGTTGTACTCGTCCAACCGGCATCACCAGAAACACTGAATCCATAGACAACCCCACCGAATCCAATCGTCGAAAGAACAACCGACACGGCATCAATTGAAACCTTACGAACCTCATTAACATTTGGTAAATAGAAGATCCCGAACATAAGAGAGAACAATAAAAACGGTAAGGTAACCCAGAAAATCCAATGCCATGATAATGTATCTAAAATAAGCCCGGCAATGGTTGGACCTAAGGCTGGTCCAGCTAACATAACTAAGCCCATAACTCCCATTGCGCCGCCTCGTTTATTGGGAGGGAAGATGGTGAAAATAACATTTTGCGTTAACGGTAGAGCAATCGCTAACCCCGCTGCCTGGATCACACGTGCCGCCAATAACAGACTAAATACAGGTGCAACTGCGGCTAAAATGGTCCCGATCAGGGATAGTGAGATAGACGTCATAAACATTTGACGGGTGGTAAATTTTTGCATCAAAATACCGGTTACCGGTACTAAAATACCTAATGTTAAGAAATATCCTGTCGCTAACCAGCCGATCGTCGTTGCATTCACACTAAATATTTGACTTAAGTCTCCTAAGGCAATATTTAAGGCTGTTTCACTAAAAAGTCCGACAAAGCCTGCCACAAAAAGAGCAGCCATAATCGGACCCGTTTTAATTTGTTTTCTCACCATTGCATCTGCATGGATACTTTGAGCTGTATTCATTTGTAGACTCACTTATTAAAAACTCCTTTAATTTAAAATTTCGTTTACCCTTTGTTTCTTACCTACTTGCTGAAATCGATTGATGATCAGCACATGGTACCTATCAGTAGTACACCCCCTGTTACTACCAGCCTGCTAACTATATCAGAAATTTTTTCATAATGTCAACCTAGTTGACGAATTATTTTTTCGATGTTATTATCAACTTAGTTGACAGTCATATATTGGGGAGTGAACAAATTCGCCCAAAAGAAAAACCCCCGCTTCGTTCATTTATTTGAACAAAGCAGGGGTTTTTTGCTTCCATCGGCTTTTAAATTTCCCAATCTAATTTTAACAGGTCTTTCAGCATAGTTACTTGCTCCATCCCTATTTTTTCTGCAATTTTATTTTCAAGCTGAGCTTTAAGGGCGGAATTTTTTTCGTAGCATTCTTCGCCTAAAGCGGTTAACTGTATACACTTTTCTTTTTTGTTGTTTTCAACATTTTTGATTTCAACTAATCCTTTTTCAGAAAGCTTTTGAATAAACTTATGGATCGCCTGACGAGAAATTTCTACATTTTTTGTCACATAGGAAATGCTAGGCTGTTTTTTATAAATCCTAGCCATGATATACCATTCGGAATTGGAAATATAAATCTCACTTTGGTCGTTCCATGCTTTCTCCGCGATTTTCCGGACCAAACTATGGCGTTCACTTAGTAGGTCGATAAGGTCTAAATGTTGTAATTCAGAGTTCGAAATCAAACGATTCACTCCAATCATCATCTTCGCCACCTACTATACAAAAACAGGGATTGGTTGTCAATTTGGTTTACTATGAATCGCTTAATTAACTTCAATTTTATTATTGTTCAAAGAAATCAGTTGATACCCAGTATTTTAGAAAAATGTATGGAATATCTTCGACGATTATTTAGAAATTATTTGCATTTCTAATATGGTTCAAAAAGGGGAAATTATTAATGCACCAAATAAAAGGAGGGTACTAATGGTCTATCTAAAAGCTATGCTAATAGGCTTGCTAACATTTTCATTTTTGTTCAGTGTTCCCTCTGCACAAGCAGCTCCGTCTGAAAATGAGATAAACCAATATATAGCCGAAATAGGATGGACGAAACAAGAATTCCTGGAGTATATTGATTACTACGAAATCCCTTTAGATGAATATACAATGCTAAGCCTAAAAGAGCTCCTGGGTCCCCCGATTAACCCGAATAATTTTCAGGGATTGTTAACAAAATATAAATTAACTGAAAAAGAATTAAATACTCTAATGGATCATTTTGGAGACTCCGTAAATAAATATAAGTTCATCAACGATTTGGATTCGACTGTTGAATTTTATATTGAAGCCGATAAAGATATGGCGGACGTTGAAAAAGCAATATCGGATATGGGCATAACGGAGTCAGAAGTAGAAAGACTTTTCAACTATTTAGCAGCAGTGGAAGAAAAAAATAAAGACCAACTAGACCAAATGGCAACAAACGATACATTGTGGGAAAATTTAATGACGGTAGAAGATCCTTCCCAACTAAGCGATGAAGATCTTGATGAGATGGTTCGATTATTAGAACAAACCATTGCACTGTATGAAGTTAAAGTGAACTTTAAAGCCGATGGTAAGGCTGTAACTTTAAAGGATTTACTAAAAATGAAAGAACCTCCAGGTACTTTATCTGGCAGTGTCTATAGTACTTCAGGGGAACTACTCATCGATTTTAACATCCCTAGAGAGTATTTTGAATCGATGGAAGCTATTGTAGATGGGGAAGACATGATTCATTTAGGTGAGATTTCAGATGATTATGTAGACCATATGCATGAAGAGAAATATGAAGATGCTCGAAAGGGTTTAAAATAATTATTTAGAATGAAAATAAAGCCTTTCTCATTTAAAGTGAGAACGGCTTTATTTTCATTTTTTACTATTTGCGTGCTTTAAGAACAGTGCAAATAGTCATCTTTTAGAATTCACTTACAACTTTTTTCAAATCTGCCAAATAAGCCTTTTTCCCTTTCATAAGTAAAAGAAGTGATCCTCTGCAGCTAATAGAATCAGCTTGAATCGTTTTTTTCTCTTCATCGATTAGTGTTATGGAGGCCTTTCTTGCAAATCTGTTACCATGAAGCATCTTATATAGGATATACTTATCATGTTTGCTATACCCTCCCCTAAACAGAACGTAATCTTCATACACGATAAAGCCATCTGAACCCTCTACATTGGGTTTAAAATAATCAATATTGCCTTTGTAATACCTTGCTAACTCAAAATCAGTATAGTAATAAAACCATACTTCCTCATCAGACACCACATTAAGCGCATAACAGTCACTAATGAAGTGGGGGTCTATATTTGGATACTTATACTGTTCGTTACCGTCGGAATCCCATGCTCTAAGTCCATAGCTTCCAATCGGTTGGTTCCAGCCATTGTTTCCGAAAATACCTTCATCGAAATAAGAAGTCCAGATGTTGTTCCCTTGTGTGACATACAAGTTTTGAATCCCATCTCCAAGCAGGAATGCACTTACTTGGTTTCCACTCATATCAAAAACTCTAGCATTTCGATCAAAATCCCCATTTTCATATAAATGCGAACGCGCACAAACCAACACAATCTGATCATTGTCCATGGGTTGAATATAATGGTAATTCCATTTTTGGTTCTTTAGGATTACTTCTTTTTTGTGCCCTTTGTTGAGGATGATAGCTTTATATTCATGCCGATCCGCTGTTTGTACTGGCGGGAACATCCCATCTATATATTCAGGCACTTTATTCACCGCAAGTATACAAATTTCACCCCTTGGTCCAATAGAGGAGTCAATAATGGTATATCCGTTAAGGTCACCTTCAAAATCATAGGTTAGCTCTACTTGGTGTTTTATGGTTTTCTTTAGCATGGTTTCACCTCTTTCCTTCCCTTAAAAATTCGCTCCTTTTTTCGATTCCCCTTTTTTCAGATGTGGTGGAACCCGTTCGGTTGTTTATCTGACGGAACTTTTCATTTTTCCTGCTTCACGGTCACATAGAACCTCGCTACGTTACCGTACTTTTCGTTTTTCCCGCTTCAAGGTTACATAGAACCTCGCTACGTTACCGTACTCTTCCTTTCTCCTGCTTTACGGTTACATAGAACCTCTCTATGTTACCCTCCTTCCCCTTTTTCCCCCTTCACGGTCACTTAAACTACCATAACTCGACGATTCCAATGGTGAATTCGCATCTCATAGCCTATTTCATTTAGCACAAGGATAAATATAATTATAGAGAGAGAGTTCAATTGTAGGAGAGTGGGGTCGATTTATGTCGGTTGGAAAAGTGATTTATTATCACCGCAGGAAGCAGAATAAGACCCAGGAACAGCTTTGCCATGGCATTTGCTCGGTGACACACTTAAGTAAAATTGAAAACAATGTAAAGGAAGCCAATCCGAAAACACTGCAAATGTTATGTGACAGATTGCAGATTTCACTAGAAGTTGAAATCAAAAATAGCCAAAAACTACGACAGAAGCTAGATATATTTTACGAGACGATGGAAAGGCACCACCAAGAGAAAGCAACCATTCTATATAAAGAATTACTGCAAGAAAAAGAATATATCCACTGTACGGACATGGTTTATTTATACGAGTTATATAAGCTGCGCTTTTTTTTGCTATTGAATGACTTTTCAACCTTTGAAAAGTCTTCGGCAGGCATTCATCGCTATGTGTCAAAGTTTTCTCTCTTTGAAGAGTATGTATGGGATCTTCTTCAGGGCATTTATTATGGAAAAGTGGAACAATTTCCGCAAGCTTTCCTCTATCTTTCACGTGTCGAAGAGCAGGCAGAGCAATATGAAACCAAGATTACGGAATACTATTATTTTCGGGCCGCCTTGCACGGCCATTTATGCCACTATTCTTTATCGATCCATTACGCCTATAAAGCCTTGCGAGTTTTTCAAAATACCAACAACTTTTTGCGGATTGTTTATGTCAAAATGATTCTAGCCGTGAATTTTATCAATATCGGTGAATTTGAAAAAGGCAAAGAAATACTGGAGCAAATTTTAAATGATACGGACATCCTTCCGGATAAAGAAACAAAAGAGCTTTCCTTACATAATCTTGGTTTTTTGCATTACCGACAAGGAAAAATCGAAGAATCACTAGACTACTACTTTCAAGCGCTTCATTACAAAGAGAAAAACTCAGCTTCTTCCTATATTACAATTTCCTCTCTGGCAGAGGCATTGATTGCGGATGGTCAAAACGAAAAAGCGTTGGAAATTTTAAAAGGGGCATTAGAGTCGATTCAAGATCAAAAATCCCCACGTTATATTGAGTTAAAAATTCTTTATTTGGAGGCAGCTGGTTCCCAAAAAGCTTTGATTACCTATTTAATCAACCAGGGACTGTCCATTATTGAAAATCATCTGTCCACAGATCGCGGAAGTAAATATCTCCAGCTCATTGCTGCTTACTATGAAGAAAAACAGGATTACGCTTCGGCCAATCATTATCTTCATATCGCCAACCAGCACCTGAAGAATCAATTGTTCCATATTGGGTCACCCGTTGAATTAAAAAATGCGAATGTACGATAGATTGACACGACAATTGCCCGCCGCAATTGTCTTTTTTTGTCGAGTCGATCAAATTGTCCCAAGTTGATGGATTAAAATTGCTAGGATTTAAACCCCTTTCTTTTAAAAATAGCATCGAAAGTCCCGCTTCCATCCCCCCATAAAAATAGGAATTTTCCCGATAAACAGTCTAGTAAAATCACTCTATACTTTTTAACTAGATAGACCATTTCTTTAAGGAGGAGTATCAATTCTAGTAAACAAAAAAATTATCAGAAGAGGGGAATGTGAAAAATGAGGAAGCCAACCTTTAAGAAATATTTTGCGGCGATGATGACCACTGCTCTCATAGCCGTTCCAACAATTCAGGCGTTTGCTGATGACTCGCCTAAGAGTCTCTTACCTAAGACAACTGCGGATGTACCCGCCTTGAATGTGTTAGCAAATAAGGACAAGCATGTGATTACGCTGATTACCGGCGATGTTGTCACGGTGACAGAACTAGCAGATGGAAAAAGTGTCATTAGTGTGGCACCGGCTGATCCTGCACAAAGTGGAGCGCGGATCCTGACCATTGCCAAGGATACATATGTAATCCCAGATCAAGCAATGCCCTATTTAGCTTCCGGTTTTTTAGATAAAGATTTATTTAATGTCACATCCCTTATTTCAGACGGCTATGATGATGCCAGCCAAAACACATTGCCTGTCATCGTTCAATATGCACAATCGAAAACGAAGTCATCCGCATCCAAACCGATCCCGAAAGGTTCTAAGAAAACGCATGAACTTGAGAGCATTCACGGGGCAGCACTTTCGGCAGATAAAAAGGAAGCCAAAAAGTTCTGGCAAGACATTACGAAAAATCCTCAGCCATCTAAGACCGAAAAGGCAGTCTTGGCCCCAGGAATTGAGAAGATCTGGCTAGATGGCAAAGTTGAAGCCACACTCGCACAAAGTGTCCCACAGATTGGAGCACCTACTGCTTGGAATGCCGGTTACGATGGAAAAGGCGTTAAGGTAGCTGTCCTTGACACAGGTATCGATACAGAGCATCCCGATGTAGCAGGTCAGTTGGAAGAAGCCGTGAGTTTTGTTCCAGGTGAAGATGCGCTCGACCATCATGCACACGGTACCCATGTAGCTTCTACTGTACTTGGAACAGGAGCAGCATCTGGAGGTCTCAACAAAGGGGTAGCTCCAGGAGCACGCCTCCTAGTAGGAAAAGTGCTTAGTAATGAAGGCTTCGGTCAGGATTCTTGGATTATCGATGGAATGGAATGGGCTGCACACAAAGCCAAAATCGTCAGCATGAGTTTGGGAAGCAGTGAGTCAAGTGATGGCACTGATCCGATGGCTCAAGCCGTCAATAACCTAAGTGAAGAAACAGGTTCCCTGTTTGTTATCGCTGCCGGGAACACTGGTGCTGAAGGCATTGGCTCACCAGGAGCGGCAGATTCTGCCCTTACAGTTGGTGCGGTTGATAAATCTGATAATCTTGCTTGGTTCTCCTCTAAGGGACCACGGTTTGGCAGTTCGGGATTAAAGCCTGATCTAACCGCACCTGGTGTAGGAATTAAAGCGGCTCGCTCTCAATATACTGCACAAGGCAGCGGCGATTATTTGACGATGGACGGTACGTCAATGGCCACACCACATGTGGCTGGAGCAGCAGCGATTCTCTCCCAGCGTCATCCAGATTGGAACGGGGCTGAACTGAAAGATGCACTGATGAGTACAACAAAGAAACTCTACGATATTAAACCATTTGAGGGTGGAACCGGACGCCTTGATGTGGCAGCCGCCACATTGGGTACAGTTCGTGCAACTGGATCATTGGATTTTGGCTTCTATGACTGGCCGCATGAAGGAGATGTCCCTGTAGAGAAGACCATTACGTATACGAACGATAGCGATAAGGAAGTAACACTGGATCTGTCCGCAAACTTTACGGATGGTGATGGTTCAGATGCCCCTGCTGGATTGCTAAAGCTTTCAACAGACAAAGTGACCGTTCCTGCACATGGGAGTACAAAAGTAACTGTAACCCTTGACCCGCAGTTTGGCGCTCTTGGTGCCCGCTATCAAGGACAGATCTCAGCCAATTTAGAAGGTAAGACCGTTGCCCATACTGCCTTAGGTATGATCAAAGAAGAGGAAAAGTATCCACTAACCATCAAAGCTATCGACCGTGACGGTTCCCCTGCTCTTGCTTACATCAATGTCCCAGGTCCGAATGGAGATCCGCAGTTTATCGCTGTCGATGGAACAAAGGAATTACGACTGGTGCCTGACACCTATTCCGTGATGTCCTTGATGGATGTCGATGCTGATACGGATCACGCCGGGGTTGCACTTGTCGGTGACCCTGAAGTTAAGCTAGATGGACCAAAAACAGTTGAACTTGATGCCCGGAAAGCAAATGAAATCACAGCGAAAGTGCCAAATGAAAGTGAACCAACTTTCCGAAAAATGGAATACTTCCGTACGATTAATGGGAACCCCGTCAATGACCTCTACCTCCTGCCTGTTTGGACCGATAAGATGTACGCTGTTCCAACCAAAGCAGTAAAAGATGGAGAGTTCACAATTAACACACGCTGGCGCCTGACAGAACCAGTATTGACGATAAACTTCCGCGGCCAAGTATTAGATGATATTCCTCAGGTAGGAAGCACACTCTTTAAAGGACATGATGTGTTGGATGCTGTTTATGCTGGCAAAGGTGCACCAGAAGATTACACTGGTCTAAATGTGAAGGATAAAGCAGTAATTGTTGAACGCAGTGATGAAGTATCAGGGGTGAAGCGTGCAACAGCCGCGACTGCAGCTGGAGCGAAATTGTTAATTACCGTAAACGATGGACCAAAAGAATTAAGTGAATGGTCTGGGACCGAAGAGTATACGGAAGTTCCAATTGCGGTAGCAGCTATTAGTGGAACAGACGGTGCAGAGTTGATTAAGGCTGCTCGTTCTGGAAATGCGAAACTAAACGTTAATGGAAATCCTGATAGTGATTACGTATATGATTTGATCGACAACCACGATCATGCCATTCCAGAAGATGTAACCTATGCACCTAAACCTAAGGATCTTGTAAAAATTAATACCCAGTATAAATCCGACCGCGAAGCATCAGGCGGGGAGTTCCGCTGGGATATTCCTGCATACCGCCCAAATGGCGTAGGATTTACGCAGACTTTATCCCTGCCATCGGTACGAACAGAATGGGTGTCGGCTCAAGAAGGCACATCTTGGTACCATCAAGCAAGCGTGCTTGATGCAGAGTGGGAAGTACGTCAGCCAGTGACAAAATATAAACCAGGCCAGAATTTAGAGGAAGAATGGTTTTCTCCAGTGGTTCGACCGCGCTTAGGTGCTGGTTTCTGGGTACCATATCGTACAAATAACAGCTTTACGTTCAATATTCCTGCGTTTGCTGATTCAGGATTAGGGCACACGGGAACAGACACAGAATATCCAGGACCACAAACACTTAAGTTTTATCAGGGTGATACGCTTGTGAAGGAAGCAAAAGGACAGGCACTATACTCTTTTAAGGAGCACCCAACTGAAAATACCCAGTACCGATTAGTCAGTGATGTTTCCCGCGATCCGGAACGCTGGGATACTTCCGTTCGTACACATACCGAGTGGACATTCTGGTCCAAGAAGCAAGAAGAATGGAAGACAAATTTACCTCTGCTTTCGCTAGATTATAAGGTAGCTACTGACATGAACGGGAATTCGAAGGCAGGACGCACTATTCAGCTAGGTTTAAGTGCAGTTCAAATCCCTGGCGCACCAGAAAACGGCAAAGTGAACGGTGCTACTCTAGAAGTTTCTTTTGACGAAGGCCAATCGTGGAAAAAGGTAGAGTTGGTTCGTGAAGCTGATGGCTGGATAGCTGACATTACCCATCCAAAAACACCTGGAAGCTACGTCTCCCTCCGTGCCAGCGCCTGGGATGATGCAGGTAATAGCATTAGACAGGAAGTTATTAAGGCCTATGGGTTAAAGTAATATNNATATATTTAAAAGGTATCCTATGAATTTTCGAATAGGATGCCTTTTTTATTTAGATGGCTTACTGGCAACAGTAAGTAAGCTCTTTAGGAAATGTGGTCACTAAACAACCTACATTCGACTAAATAACATATAGTCTATCTAATCAAAAGTTTGATTAAAACAGCATAAATTATGTATTTGTAAGGAATTCTCATGCTAAGAGTAGAGGGAAATAGTCGAAATACGCGAAAATATTTCGCAGGAAATATCCTATATTTCCTCATAATTAGATGGGCCTGGTTGAAATTCGCCCCTATTTCTCCAAATACTTTCATAAATACACAAATTATTCATAAAATCAGCACGATAACCACTTGTATTTTAATATTTTCTTTGATTATATTATTGTGGGAATATTTTTCCTTCGTTGAATTTTTGAACATTTTTATATATTCTAGCATAGGTGGGTAACAACTATGGTATTTGACGGCATCCTCTTTTCATTAATAGTAGGTTTCCTGCGAAAAGGGAATTTACGTGCACTAGCTCAGTTAAAGCTCAAATGGGGCTGGATTTTCCCACTCCTATTAGTTGTTGAATTAGCAGTATTTATGCTCCAAAATGATATTAAATCTTTAGGACAAATCAGCGGATCAATCTACATAGTAGTATATGTACTCGGTTTACTATTTTTATTTATAAACCGCAAGGACCCAGGCTTTATTCTAATATTAATCGGTGTATTCCTGAACTTTTTAGTAATCGCTGTCAATGGCGGCAGGATGCCAGTTTCGATGGAAGCAGCATCCGTTTTAGAACCTAGGTATGTCGAAACCCTCAAACAAACTTTGTATGCTAAACATCAAATGTTAACAAGTTCTACTAACCTCGGATTTTTGGGAGATATTATTCCTCTATCCAATCCATATCCACGGACCCAGATCATTAGTATCGGCGATGTGATTATGAATATTGGCATTTTTATTTACATCCAATTCCTCATGCTAAAACATCCTGCTGCAAAAAAGAGTGTAGAAACCTCCGTTATTATTAAAGGAGGTGAAATAAATGAAAAGTGAAAAACGTGATGGAATCAAATTAACTAGTGTTTTAGTAAATGCTATCATTCTAGCATCTATGATTATTGCTTTAACATCTGGTTGGAAACTAATATAATTAAACGTAAAGGGAGAAACCTGCTGTCTATTTTGACTTCTCCCTTTAAATATTTAAGATAAGAGTGATAGGAAAATGGATAGAATAATAAAACCAGCTAATCTTTATTTAATAATTGTCTCCATTATCGGATGCTTTTTCTTTTTGGTATCTAACCATTTCAATTTTAATTCAACCTCTGAAACTGTGATTAAATTTTCCTTTATTGGTGCAATTCTACTTCTCAACCATTATACGATTCCGATTCCCCCCGAAGGAAATTCAACGTCAATGGATTCTTCGATTTACATGGCGAGTATTTTCCTATTTGGCTTAAGCTTTACCTTAGATATCTTAATTATTAACTCCATCATNNTTTATGCGGTTTACCAAAAGAAAGTAGCTTGGTGGAAGCATCTATTTAACTTTGCAATTTACTGTATGATGGTTACTTTTTCCTATCATCTTTTTATTCTGCTTGGCGGCAGAGTCGGCGAGATTTTTACCAATAATCTATTCCCGTACATACTTTCATTAAGTTCCTATTTTATTCTTAATATACTATTTATCGGGATTTATTTCTTTTTGTTACATAAGGATAAAATCACTAATATCTTTTCTGGTATGTTAAAAGATAAGTCCTTTTTAGTTAGTTATTTAACGACCTTATTAATGTCCATTGTTTTTGGAATATTAATCTTCAGTAAAAATATGTTTGGTCTTTTCTTATTTGTTTGTATTGCCATTCTTTTATCAGTCGCCTTTAATCAACATTTCCGTTTGTTTCAGGAAACCCTTGATAAAGCCAACAAAGATACACTGACCGGTCTTAATAACCACGGGTACTTTAAAGAAATATTGGAAAAAGAAGTAACTGCTGCGAAGGAAAATGATCAGCCTTTGTGTGTGGTCATCATGGACATTGATGATTTTAAAAAGTACAACGATCTGTACGGGCATATTCAAGGGGATCATCTGCTCCAAGAATTTGGTTCCCTTTTGAAAGCCAGTTCTGATGCAGCAAACTATATCGTTGCCCGCTATGGCGGTGAAGAGTTTTCAATCATCATGCCCAATACCAACCGAAAGACTGCTTATTCGTTCATGAATGAATTGAGGAAGAAAGTAAATGACACCCACTATAAAGGCGTGGAAGGTCTCCCCTATGGCTGCTTGTCCTTTTCATCGGGGATTGCTGAATGTGAAAAAGAAACCTACAGTATTTCTGAACTTCTTAATAAAGCAGACCAAGCGATGTATGCAGCGAAAAACCAAGGAAAAAACCTTGTCCAGATTTACAATGGGCATTCGGAATACACCGTACAACGATCTCTTTCGCTTGAAAAAGAACTAGAGGAGGCAGAATTCCAATTAAAAATCTTCCTTTCCAAGGATGTTTACACCTATCGCCATAGCAAGCGCGTCTACCAATATGCGGTCGATTTCTCACGAATGCTTAATCTAAGTGCCCATGAGCGCAAAACATTGATTCTCGGGGCGCTTGTCCATGACATTGGAAAAATTGAAATCCCGCGTGATATTTTAAATAAAAAAGAGAGTCTCGACCCTCACGAATGGGAATTTATGAAAAAACACGTAACCTATGGAAAAGATATCATTTCAACCAATAAGAAATTAGAAGATTTGATTCCACTCGTTGAACTTCATCATGAGCGATATGATGGGAATGGCTATCCATATGGGCTAGCGGGAAAATCGATCCCGAAACTGGCGCGAATTCTCTGCGTGATCGATTCCTTTGATGCAATGACGACAGAACGGCCCTATCAAAAAACAAAAACCTTTCAAGAAGCAATCGCCGAGTTACGCCACTGTTCAGGAAAACAATTTGATCCTCAATTCATCGAACCATTTATTGCGATGATCAAGGAGTTCGAAAGCTCGGGGGATGAACAGCACAAAGAGGTTGCCGCAAGTATCGTGAATTAGAAACCTAAGCCAGGCTATATGCCTGTTTTTTTTATATAAATCCGTCCGACTCCTCTATGGTATGATGGTAATAAATTGATAAAGGAGCTGACTGCCGTGATTCAATATGAATGCCTCCACCATGTGAGCCTAACGGTGACCAATTTAGAAAAAGCCAAGCATTTTTATAGCAACGTCCTATGTTTAAAAGAAATCCAGCGCCCGAATTTTGATTTTCCTGGTGCCTGGTATGAAATAGAGGGACAACAGCTCCATCTCATCGTTCTTCCGACATCCCAAACCATTCGCCAAGATAAACGCCTGAGCAGCCGCGAAGGCCATTTTGCTCTTCGAGTGAAAGATTACGATGCTACGTTGAATTGGTTGAAAAGTAAGGAAGTTGAACTATTAGAAAAAACCAAGAGCATGAGCGGTTTTGCACAAATCTTCTGTGCCGACCCAGATGGAAATCTCATTGAACTAAACGTCGAACAAACAGACCTATAGGAAAGCCAAAAAGGAGAAGCGTGTGAACACTTCTCCCCTTTTATTTATTCTATAAAAATCATTATCCCCCAAGTAACGATAAGTAACGAAAGTAAATAGCCGAAGTCTTTCGCTGCTAGTTTAGTTGTTTGGTAATAAGTTCTATCCCTTGTACCCGTAAAACCACGCGCCTCCATGGCAATTGCTATTCGTTCTGATTTTCTTATCCCTTGCGTAAACAGTGGCAAAGCGTACCTCATAAACGCTTTCCAACTATTTTTTTGATTGTAACCTCTGACTTTATGAGCCATTTTCATTTGGGTTAGTTCAGATTGGAAGAGTGGGATAAAGCGGAACCCAGCTAGTAATCCATACGCCCATTTCGGTGAAAGTTTACATTGATGAATGAAACTCATGATGAGCAACGTGATGTCTGTGGTAGAGGTAAATAACAATCCATACGTGACAAACGCTAACATCCTTAATGCGATTGTTAAGCCATGATTCATACTCTCCATCGTGATATGGAACCAAGCCCATTTCCAAATTGTCTCTTCTCCTTCTCCAAATGCCGCCATCATCCAAAATACAAGAATAAAAAAAACGATATAAGGGAGAAGTCTTTTTAAAAGGTAAGAAATCTTCCATCCACCTAAAAAAATACCGATGAAGACACCAAGGAACCAAATCAAAAACGTCAGCTTTGGATTGGTGATCGTCATTAACAGAAACATAACGATCAAATGAGCAAACAGCTTACAAGCAGGATTGAGCGCAGCAAGGAAGGAATCGTTCGCCTTCATACCAAAACCCCCTCCTTTCGTGCATGCAACAATTGGTAATGTAGTGGGGGAATTAACGCACTTTCACGTAAAAGACTTGGCTCTGAAAATAAACCATAGGGTGTCCCTTGATAGGATACTCTTCCCTTGTTAAAGTGAATGACTTGATCAGAATAACGATCCACTACATCCATATCATGTGTTACCATGACGATCGTTGTTCCCTGCTCCTGCCTTTTCTTTAAACGCTGAATCAGTTCTTTCGCTGTTTTTTCATCCTGACCAAATGTTGGTTCATCAAGCAATAGTAAAGCTTGATCAAACAATAACATCGTCGCCACACTTAACCGCCGCTTCTGCCCCAAACTTAGCGAATATGGGTGTGCATCTTGATACGATTCTAATCCAAACTCCTGTAACAACTCGATGGTTTTCATATGAATCAACTCTTCAGGCCAATTCCGTTGCCGGCCGCCAAAAGCAACTTCATCAAATACCGTGTCGGTAATGAATTGATGTTCAGGATTTTGAAAAACAAAGCCAGCTTGTTCATATAATTGACGGTCTGGCCATTTTTTTAATTCCTTATCTTGAAAGTAAATTTTTCCTTTCTTTAGCAGCTCCAAACGGTTTAGACTTTTTAAAAAGGTACTTTTCCCACTTCCATTTCCACCGACGATGGAAATCCATTCCCCTTTATGGATTTTTACATCTATATCACTTACAACGGTCTTCTTCCCATAGCCAATTTCAACATGTTCGGTGCGGAGTAAAACATCGCCTTGAAAGCCCGGTTTCGTTTTTATCCTATTAATAAGTTTAATAGATAGAAGGTGCGAAGGATTTTGAACGACCTCCTCCCATTTGTAAGGAAACAACTTAGGACGCCAAATCCCCGCTTCTTTTATTTGTTGATTAAATTGGAGCAGCATCTCTTTTGGTTTCCCATCCCCAATAATTCTTCCTCGCTCATTCAGGATAATGACTCGGTCCATCCATTCGATGCAGCCGTCTAAGACATGTTCGACAAATACCATCGTATGGTTGGTTTTTTCGGCTAAATGCCTCAATAAACCAAAGATCTCATTTCGCCCTTTAGGGTCGAGCTGAGCGGTTGGTTCATCAAAGAAGAGGACTTCTGGTTCTAATGCAAGTAAACATGCTAATGCCAGTCGTTGTTTCATCCCGCCTGATAGCGTTTCAATCGGTGTTTTTTTATCTACCATTAGACCTACTTTATCCATTAAGTCAGCAATCATTGGGTCCATTTCGTTTCGGGGAATCGAACGATTTTCGAGACTAAAGGCAATTTCTTCATCGACGTGAAGCATACAAAATTGGGAATCAGGATCTTGAAACATAACCCCTGCATTTTTCCGGCAGCATACCTCACCACTTAGCTCTGCCTCCAAATGCTCAGGGATGATCCCTGCAAGAGTGGAAACCAATGTAGATTTCCCACTCCCATTCGGCCCTAATATTAATACTTTCTCCCCTTGATTGATTGACAAGGTAATATTACTGAGGATTTCTTCAGTGCGATTATAAAAACGAACGGAAAGATCCTTACATCCCAGAAACATTGACGTTTTCCCTTTTCCTTTTTTCCTTCATCAATTCATATTGTTCTAACACACCTGTTTTTGCGAGTGTATCGACAACGACCTTTGCTAATCCACCACCGAGAATGATTCCGCTGATGACATGAATTCCTAGGGTAATGAAAAACACTTCCGTCGTGTAAAATCCAAAACCGTTGGCGATTAAGTTATAAATCATACTGCCAATCGCTGCAAAAGCACCAGATAGCATTAAAGTAAAAAGGTTGTAGCGTTTATATCCAAAAAGGGCGAAGGCAATTTCTGATCCAATCCCTTGAAAGACACCGACTAAAAGGGCGGACAGTCCAAAATGACTTCCTGTTAAGAGCTCGACTGCGGCCGCTGCCACCTCTGCAATAAACGCCGCTCCCGGTTTTCTGATAATATACGCGACTATTGGACTAGCAATCACCCAAATGCCAAACATAAAACCTGCGCCCACCGGCCCGACAAGAGCGGAAATAGGAATCCAGAGTGTCGACCACCCTAAATAGATCACTCCACACGCCACTGCCAGAATGACAGCAAGTACGACTTCTTTCATCTTCCATGTCTTCATTTCACTGCCTCCATTTTCACAGGCCATTCTTCGAGTCTATAAGCCATATCCCAAAACATATATTCAAGCTGACAACTGAGTAAGAAATGCTCCTTCATCTTTTCCTTTTCTCTCTCCGTTGCTGTCTTTACCCACTCATCAAGACGGGCACAAAACTTTGTTGTAATCGAATCTGTACGATTTCCATAAAAACTGATCCAATCATAAAAAAGGTGAGAGCGATCGGGATTCACCTCAGATAATAACCTTTTCCCAATTTCCCAGTACGTCCACGGACAGGGCAGTAACACAGCTAAAATTTCCCCTAGTGTTCCTTCGTGTGCAACGGTAAGCATATGACGTGTGTAATGAAGGGCAGAGGGTGCTAACGAATAACCCTGTAATACCTCGTAGGGAACACCGGCTACTTGACAAAAGTTATGATGTGGATGGGTTTCACTGTTCAATATAAAGGAAATCTGCTGATTAAACATATCCATATCTTCCCGATTCTCACACTTGGAAACTGCTATACCATAGATTCGAATAAAGGAATTCAAATATTCAAAGTCCTGGTTAACATAATGAATCAATTGTTCCTTTTTTAATTCCCCATTGGCTATTCCTTGGACAAAAGGATGCTCAAAAATCGCCTCGAAAATAGGATCGGCTTCTCTTCTTAATTCTGCTGAAAAACTCATATATTTCTCCCCCTTATTGGTTTTTATGGGAAGACACTAAAGGGAGCGGCTAACTATTCCAACACGAAAAAACCGCTCCAAAAATGGAGCGGCAGAATAATTGTATTTATCCATACACAGACTCCACTTTCCTACGCTAGTATGAACTAGATCAGGTTCAAAGGGTCCAAGATTAATCTCGTCTCAGCCAAAAGTGGCTCCCCTAGTGGTCTTCCTATAAATTTAATCTTCACTCTACACCCACTGGTTAATGTTGTCAATCAATTACTATCCTAAGGATAAAAACAAACAAAACGTCCTATAGTTTAAGGAGAAACTTCACCAATTTTCCACTATATTTGTTTAACAACACCCTCACGTTCTAATCGACTAACCAATTTATAGAACCCCAATAAAATGAAAAGGAGAAAGGGATTGATAATCACCGAGTGATACAACTTCCACCAACCATAATGGAAATATCCCCATGGCTCCGGCAATAACGTGATGATCTCATAGAGAACGATTCCAACATTCCATGCTAAAAAAAATAAAATTTGTCTCCATAATGTGCTTTTTAAAGGATAGATATTTAAAAAAATAATATTAACGGGTGGGACTATACATAAATACACAGGCAGAGATCCAAAATCAATACCTTTGTTGAAGTACCAGTACCCGTGATATTTCAAACTGATAAATAAATCAAACATCAGTTGGAATAGCGATGTAAATAACCAAATCTGCAGCATCTCACTTCTGGTTAACCGTTTTTTTACTTTTAATGCAATGAGGTTAAATAGGATGACTGCTATAATAATCCCGACCATTTAGTTAACTCCTTAGGTATGAATACATTTAAAATTTCCATTTTTAGTAAAAAACATACCTATTTACGCCAAAAATTCCAATTAATTTCCAATTAATGTCGTAAGTTTCCTAAAACAGGTCATAAGAGTCCTAAAATATGTCATTAGGCTCATAAAATATGTCATAATTCTTCAAAAATATGTAATAAGTTCCTTAGATATGTTATTAGTAGCCGTCCATTTCGTTCAGCATCAAATTATACATACGGCCTAGAATATAAAAAAATACCCTCAATTACCATTTAAAAACTGTAAGAACTTTTCCCCCTACCCCCAAAATCTTTACATGACTACCTAAGTTTTTGGAGATGGTCATTTTTTGTCGAAAATTCCTTTCGCTATTGCGGGACATTATCTAAAATATCAATCTATTAAAATAGAACAACACTACACCTATAGGAGGAATCTATGTGAATCGAATTTTCAGGTGGATTGTTAGGTCCTTATTTGCCCCTGTCACTGGAAATGCTGGAGCGGTGGCAAGCACACTTGGTTTTTTCTTAGGGTTTTTGCCTTTAGATAGTTTACGAATCCCACTATTGGTGGTTCTCTCACTTTTGTTACGTCTAAATATCATCGCCTTATTCCTGGGAACGTTGATTCCTATTTTCATTCCGAAAATGAATCATTTACCCATCCTTGATTTAAGTCGATTAGAAAATACCTGGTTAATTTCGACCATAAAATCGAAAATACAACTTTCACAATCCATTGCACCTGCAGTCCTAGGAGGACTGATTGGTCTTGTTTGCTACTTTTTCTTCCATTGGTTTTACAATTTAGGTTTGAAAAAGAGAGAGAGAAATCAAGACCATGTTTTCCTTGATCCCGCCAAAAGACGCTGGTCCATTATCAAACGAATGGGTACAGGCTTTGCCGTTTTAATTATTTTAGTGTCGACAATTTTTATCGAAAGCCTGAATACCAACCCAGAATTTCCTGGTCTGCAACTGGATAACAGCGTAGCAAAGAGCGGAATTGAGCCAATTAATACAAGTTTCAATGAAGCTCAGCTCGCCACTCAGATACAAAAAACGACACCTTCCCTTGCTAATCAAAAACAGATTGGGCAATTGCACCAAAAACAAGAAGTTTATGGTTTTTACGTCGATTGGGACAAAAACAGCCACACATCTTTTAAAAAGAATATTGATTCAATTACCACATTAGTACCGGGGTGGATGCAGCTTACACATGGGCTTACCCTTAATACCAGCACGGACAAGTCGATTGTTAAACTGGCCAAAGCCCATAATATAAAGATTCTCCCTTTAGTGAATAATTTTACTAATAATAAATGGGATGGCGAAGTTCTTCACCGCTTATTTGCCACTCCTGGTGCGGAAGATCTTTTTATAAAAAAGATGCTGGACTATGTGAGAGCTAATGACTTTGACGGAATCAATATCGACTTTGAGGAAATCAATCCAAATGACAAAGTGAATTTCACACGATTTATCGGTAAAGCTTATGAGGCCTTTCATCAACACGGTCTCATGGTTACACTGGATGTTCCGCCGAACAACAATAGTTTTAACTATGCTGAACTAGCAACAAATGTGGATCGGATGATTGTCATGATATATGACCAGCACCATGCCATGAGTAAGCCTGGGCCTGTGGCACCAACTGACTGGGTTGAAGAGAACTTAAAACAGCTCAATATTCCTTCCGAAAAATTGATTGTAAGTTTGGGAAGTTTCGGGTACGACTGGGAAGAAAATTCCAATCTGCCCGCCAAAACAATGACGTTCGACGATATCATGAATTTAGGAATAGGCAACAACCTCCAAATCCATTGGAATAAACAAACAGGAAACCCTTATTTACGATACAAATTAAAGGGTAAAAACCATACCGTTTGGTTTTTAGATGGTGCTACCTTCTATAATCAAATGCAGACAGCAATTGATCATGGTTCGAAAGGAATTGCGGTTTGGCGCCTCGGTTCTGAAGATTCTTCCATCTGGAATTACCTGAATAAACCAAAGGAAGTAAACGATCCAACTAATGCCCTTAAAACCTTGGTCAGCCCTAAGCCTGTTCACTTTACAGGTGCTGGCGAGATTTTAAAAATTGCTTCTCAATCAGAAAATGGGAACAGAACGATTCACTTGGATGGACAAGGGATGATTCAAACTGAAACGTATGTTAAATTGCCAAAACCTATTGTGGTAGAGCGGTATGGTAAACCGTCATCAAAGGAAATTGTCCTTTCCTTTGATGACGGTCCGGATCCAACTTATACACCACAAATATTAGACATCTTGAAAAAGAACCATATAAAAGCAACCTTTTTTATCCTCGGTGAGAACGCGACGCAGCATCCCCAACTGGTGAAAAAGATGTTTGAAGATGGCCATGAAATTGGCAACCATACCTTTACCCATCCAAATATTGCATCGATCACACCAGATCAAACAAAGAGGGAGCTCAATGCAAATCAGCGCTTGTATCAAGAAATTACAGGTCATTCGATGACCCTTTTCCGTCCGCCATATGCTGCTGATGGGGAACCAAACACAAAGAGTGAACTGGAGCCAATTTGGCGAGCACAGAAGATGGGTTATACGACAGTCGCTGAATTAATTGACTCGGATGATTGGCAAGGACTTTCTAGCAATGAGATTCTCAAGCGGGTATTGAATCAACTGCCTGAAGGTAACGTAATTTTGATGCACGATGCCGGCGGTGACCGCTCTAACACGGTAAAAGCCTTGCCGATGATCATTAAAGAGCTCAAACAGCGCGGCTACACATTTACCACCATTGGAGATCTTATTGGAAAAAGTGATAGTCAAATTATGCCTGAAGCTAATCAGGACAACCCATATTTAGTCTATGACAGGGCTGTATTCAAGGTCCTCCAAGGCTGGCACCTAGGATTAAGCTTTCTCTTCTACTCAGCTATCGTGATCGGAATCCTGCGACTAGTTGTCTTTGTTTTTCTTTCAAGAAAACAAGTCAAAAGGTATAAAGAGACAGAAATCGATCCTAACTTTACCCCATTTGTCAGTGTCGTGATTGCTGCCTATAACGAGGAAAAAGTCATAGGCAAAACTGTCGATTCGATTTTAGCGAGCGATTACCCAGCTTTTGAAATCCTGATTATCGACGATGGATCAAAAGATGATACGGCAGCTGTCGTGCAAGAGACTTATGCAAACCATCCACTCGTCAGATTAATTAAAAAGACCAATGGAGGAAAATCTTCTGCTGTGAATCTTGGGTTTAAAGAAGCGAACGGGGAAATCGTGGTGGCACTTGATGCGGATACACTCATCGCTGATAATGCGATTTCATTGCTGGTGAACCATTTTAAAAATGAAAATGTCGCAGCCGTTTCAGGGAATGTAAAAGTCGGCAATAAGGGGAACCTCCTGACAAACTGGCAGCATATCGAATATGTGACCGGCTTTAACCTTGAGAGAAGAGCCTTCGCTGCCCTCAATTGCATTACCGTTGTACCTGGTGCCATTGGTGCCTGGAGAAAGACAGCGGTTGAAGAAGCCGGATACTTTCAAGAAGATACCCTCGCAGAGGATACGGATATCACGCTTACTCTGTTACGCCAGGGGAAAACGATTGAATTTGAAGAAAAGGCCTATGCCTATACAGAAGTTCCGGAAGATCTTAATAGTCTGGCAAAACAGCGTTACCGTTGGGTTTATGGGACCTTACAATGCTTATGGAAACATCGCGGCGCTTTATTCAATAAAAAGCATACCTCATTAGGTTTTGTCGCCCTTCCAAACATGTGGCTGTTCCAATATATTTATCAAACCATTTCGCCTATTGCAGATTTATTGTTCATTCTTGCCCTTTTTAACCCGCATCCTGAAAAAGCGGCGATTGGATTTATCCTATTTTACTTGCTGGATTTCTGTACTTCTCTCTATGCGTTTCGATTGGAAAAAGAAAGTCCAAAGCCGCTTGTATCATTGTTCCTACAACGAATCTTGTACAAACAGCTGATGACCTATGTGGTGGTAAAATCGATCTTCTCTGCCATCAAGGGTGTAACCGTTGGCTGGGGTAAATTAAAACGCAAAGGCAATGTAACGCAGGACACTTCTATTGTGAAGGTGAATGAAAATATGTAAGTTCGTTAAGGTCTTTCCCTTTGGGGGAAGGCCTTTTTTATACAAAAAAAGGGCACTTGTAGTGCTGTTTTTGAGTACCAATTTTATTAATCTTTAAGCTACTGATTAGAGGGTCCGTACTTATCAGTTTGGGGATCAGGTTACGTACCCCAGAGTCAAGTCCTGATTA
>NZ_JBALSN010000102.1:0-18507 GCF_036966985.1 Neobacillus drentensis
GAGGTGGTTTGTACGTTTTCCTTTGACATTAATGCGACACCTCCTTACCGACTTGTGATTGATAGATTTCTTGGTAGACGCGGCAATCCTTCAATAGATCCTGATGGGTTCCCATCCCAACCAACTCGCCGTGATCGAGGACGATGATTTTATCAGCATCGATAATCGAGGTGATCCGCTGCGCAATTAACAGACAAGTGAGCCCCTTTGCATATTTCTTAAGGGCCTCCTTGATTTTTGCCTCTGTGGCAACATCCACGGCACTTGTACTATCATCTAATATCAATATCTCTGGTTTTTTCACTAACGCCCGGGCAATCGAAATCCGCTGTTTTTGTCCGCCCGAAAAATTAACACCGCCCTGACCAATTCTCGTTTGGTAGCCTTCTGGAGATTTCTCGATAAAATCATGCGCCCCTGCGATGGTCGCAGCAGCTACCACTTCCGCATCAGTTGCGTCTTCTTTCCCCCAGCGAATATTTTCCGCGACACTGCCTGTGAATAAAATATTCTTCTGAGGAACCATCGCAATTTTCTCCCGTAAAATCTTCGGATCGACCAGCTTACTATCTACACCATCGACCTTAATCGTTCCGCTCACAATATCATAAAAGCGGGGAATCAGTCCGACTAGCGTACTTTTCCCCGATCCGGTTGAACCAATGATGCCAACCGTTTCTCCGGGCAGAATAGTGAGATTAATATTTTTTAAGACGGGATCACCCACACCGCCTTCATAAGAAAAAGAAACATCTTCAAATTCAATTCGTCCTTTTTCTATAAAAGGTTCGTCCTGCCGTTCATTCCAAGTAGGGGGATCCTCTTGTAAAAATACTTCATTGATTCTCCCAGCGGAGGCTTTGGCTCTGACAAACATGTTAAAAACCATCGAAATCATCATCAGTGAAAATAATATTTGTGTCATATAGTTGATAAAGGCAATAATATGTCCAACTTGAATATCACCAGTATCCACGCCATTTCCGCCAATCCAAAGGACGGCGACAATGCCAAGATTCACAGTCAACATAATCAGAGGGCTAAAGGTGGCCATCAGGCGGTTCGCTGAGATGGATTTCTGTTTATAGTCGTCATTCACTGCTTTAAACTTGCCAACCTCGACATCAAACCGATTAAAGGCTTTAACCACCCTGACACCGGATAAGTACTCCCGCATCACACTGTTCACTCGGTCCAACGCCTTTTGGACACGAGAAAAGCGAGGGAAGCCTAATCGTAGATTAAAAATAATTAACAAGGCAACAATCGGGACGACCACAGCCAGAACAACCGAGAGCTGCAAGTTTAACCGCGTCGCCATAATCAACCCGCCGATTGCGAGTAACGGAGCTTTAACGAATATCCGCATTAATCCATTGACAAACACCTGCACTTGGGTGACATCATTCGTTAGCCTTGTCACTAATGAGGCACGGTCAAATTTATCAATATTTTTAAACGAAAGCATTTGAATTTTTTTAAATAAGTCCGATCTTAACTCGGTCCCGAAGTTTTGGGAAACAATGCTCGCAACCACACTTCTAGTCGAAGCAGCCACAGCGCCACCGGCTGTAATGAGCAACATCAGTCCGCCCATTTTCAACACATAGTGGATATCCCTGTTAGCGACCCCTTCATCAATAATTTTTGCCATAATGGTAGGCTGCAATAAATCACTTAGGGCCTCAAAGGTAAGAAATAGAACCGCTATGCTAAAAGATTTCCAATATGTCTTTATGTATTTTGATAAAAATTTCATGCTCTCACTCCAGCCTGTCGGAAATCTTCCTCTAGGATTATTATAATTTTTTCCAGTGATTTAACCAAGTAATTACCCTGCTATTTTGGTTTAATTGCCCATAAAAAAAGCGGCCCATTGAAGAATGGACCACATTTCTGATGTTTCTATTTTTGAACAGGGCTAAACTCATGTACCCAAACTCGCATTTGCGGCAGCCAAGGCATTCCTGGGTGATAGCTTAGGATCGACTGTTTATACTCTTCAACCGTCGCAAAGCCCTCGCGGCGGGCATCGTCATCTGTTAGTTCACCTAATGCTTGGGAATAGACGCGATCGACCACAAAATCACGGCCTTCTAGTGTCATGACTTCACCAGGGTCTGCATAGCGGCCATTGCGGCGTGTTGCTGTTTTTTCTCCCGCAAGGACTTTTTTCACATCGGCTTCCATCGTTACTAAGCGATCTACCGAGCAAGTTTTTGGTGGTAAGGTATTGTTATCGTTTACTGTCGTCATTTTTTCTCCTCCTATTTCCAGTTCATTCCTCTATATTAACACTATCAAGATGATTAAATCCAATTTTCAAGCAGCTGTAAACTAGGCATGTTGATTTCCGCTCCAATCAACATGGTGCCAAAATTAACATAGCCTTCTTCAAACGATTTAAACCACTTGTCCGCCTTTATCCCGGTATTTAAGAATGCCTTCGGCCGCGCGGTAGGCTAGGGCACCGACTGTATCGGTTGGATTATAACCGGAGTTGTGTGGAAACGCGGTTGCACCCACAACAAACAAGTTATCATAATCCCACATTTGCAAATAATTATTTACCGCCGAGGTTGCAGGATCATCCCCCATGATGACGCCGCCGGTATTGTGTGTGGATTGATATGTAGTGATATCATATGGACCTAATTCTTTCATCGTATCGATATGATTCGCTCCCATTTCTTTCAAGACATCCGCACATTTGGAGGCAAGGAACTTGGCAAGATTCCGATCTTGATCCTCAAAATCAAACGTTATACGTATTAACGGATCTCCGTAAGCATCTTTATAGGTTGGGTCAAGGTCTAGATAATGGTGTTGAAACGGCATAGAGGAACCTTGAGCACCTACGGATAAAAAGCGGTTCGCATATTTAACCGACTTTTCCTTGAATTCCTTTCCCCAGGTTGGTTTACCGCCAGGAACCGGGTTATTTTGAATCGGTCTCATCCCCGTTTGGCTGAGCGAAACCATTCCGCCATGGATAAAATTGACCTTAGAGTGGTCAAAATTATCACCATTATAGTCATCCAAAACCATGCCAAGCGATCCTGCCCCTGCAAAGGTATTAAACTCTTTATCATCGAAAAAGCCAATCGCATTTCCTTTGATGACCTGATACGCATAATTTTTCCCAATCACGCCTTTACCCGATTGCGGATCATATGCTTTACCTACGTCCGACATTAATAATAGACGGATATTATTAAACACATAACTGGTCATTACAACAATATCAGCCGGCTGCTCAATTTCCTCACCGGTAGTCACATCGGTGTACAATACGCCCGTTACTTTATCACCCTTTTTTAATATCCTTCTTACATTTGAATGGGATCTTATTTCAAAATTACCTGTTTTGTTGGCGACAGGAATAACGGTTACCACAGGGTCAGCCTTTGCTCCATATTCGCATCCAAAGCGCTCGCAGTATCCGCAATATTGACAGGCTGCCCGTGAGACTCCATCTGGATTTTTGTTGGATTCTGAAAGATTCGCAGACGGCATCATATACGGATGCAGTTTCAGCTTTTTCGCAGCTTCCTCAAACATCTTCAGCGGAGGCGACTTTTTCATTGGTGGAGTAGGATACTTGTCCGAACGTTTACCGGCAAGCGGATTCTCTTCCCCCGAAATCCCGGTTAGTTTTTCAAATTTATCATAATAAGGTTCTAATTCATCATAGGTAATGCCCCAATCCTGAATGGTCATCCCGGCTGGAATTTTCTTTTTCCCATATCTTTCGACGGTTTTGCTATAAATTTCAAAATCGTAGGGCAAGAAGCGGAAAGTCTGTCCGTTCCAATGGACACCCGAACCCCCTAAACCATCGCCAAGCAAAAATGAACCATACTGACGCATCGGCAAAGCACGAATTCGTTCATTTCCTCGGAAAGTAATCGTTTCTTTGGAAAGATCCTGCATCAATCCATAGCGTAATGCATAACGAAGTTCGTCATGAACCATAAAGTAATCTTCCGTTTTGCGTTCCTTGCCCCTTTCCAAACCAACGACTTTCAATCCCTTTTTTGTCAGTTCAGAGGCAATGATTCCACCTGCCCAACCTACACCAACAATCACTACATCAACTTTCGGTAATTACCTTGCCATCGCTGCCACCTGCCTCTTCGTAGTTTGAAATGAATCTTTGAAATTTAATTACTGTCTAGCTCCAGCGCTAAACGGGCGCTTCCGCTTTTCTTAGTGATTCAAATGATTTTTTAAGCTTTGTGGATTTATTTTCTTAAAATCTTTTTCAATTACATCTGTGTACGCCATTTGACTGCCTGGATAGTTTCTCATTTTCCAGCCATCCATATTTTTATTACCTCCATAGAGTGGATCACTGTAAGCACCTTCTAGCGTCGCGCTCCTTAGTAACTGGAAAAATCCACTCGGAGAAATGGTCGTCAAATTCACTTTATCTTGTTCAAAATCACTAAGGATGGCATCCTGTTCTTCCTCTTTTAGTTCGGTGAATTTTTTCTTATGAACCGCCATACTGTGATTTTGAAGTTCCCTTAGGCCAATATCAAAAATATCTCTGCGTCTTAACCGGCCTTGGTAGCCCTGGACTTTTTCGCCTTTGAAAAAAGGAGCTTGCATATATTCCCTTGCATTAAAGCCCCAATCACCAGCTAACTGATGGTCAATGAAAAAAGCTACCCCGAGTCCTTTAGCACCCGGTCCAGACTCATCCTCAGGAAAAATCCGTTCCGTTGCGGCTTCGGTCAGTTGAAATTGTTCAGGTGTAAAATACATCAATGCCTGATTAAAATTCTCTGCCTCAGGTGGCGGGGCTTTTTGTTGTTTATCATTATTTCGAGGGATGAGACTGCCCAAGACACCACCAACGGCTAGACCGCCCACAGTGAAGCCTGTATTGCGTAAAAACTTTCTTCTTGATAAGGTTTCAGGACTCTGTTTGTTTTCTTCAGCCATTTTCGAACCTCCATGGTTTTTCGACATTATTCTCCAATCAACTAATTTTAATATGTTCCCAAAATAATCCACTCATACTTAGAAATAGCAAAGGAGAAAATAATTTAAAAAAAAGGAGGCATTTTTTATGTTGAAGCGTAAATGGAAAATTTGGGGGTTCCCATTCTTTGGTGCTGTTTTAATGCTAACAGCCTGTGCAAGTCAAAACGGAATTAAAGAAAATGAAGTAGGGGCTGCAGAAAATATCAACTATCATGATCAATCGGTGAACAACAAAGGAAATGGGCATGTCCACAACCAAAATAGTGTCAATGTAATTCCAAGCGTAGATCGAGCAAAGAAAAGTACAACTAATCGAAACAGCCAAACAACCGAAGGGGTAGGCACAAATGTTTATAGTTTAATTGGCAGTTCCAGCCTTCATGACGGCGGAATTTCCTCTCATTTGGAATCACGCCTATCCGGAGAGGGCATCCCCGGGATTAAAGTATTTGTCCTAGATGACACCGTAATTTTGGCACGTGCAAAACAAGAAGTGACCTCAACTCGCTATGATGAACTCCAAAATAAGGTGTTAAAAAGTACTTCCGGCTTGTCAGGCAAGGGGAATCTTGATGGGGTTGATCAAGACAAGTTAAATAATGACGATAATTTGGATCGAGCAAAAGAAGTAATTGATAAAGCTTTTAACGGTAATGTTCAGGTTTTAACGATTACAAACCCTAAAGCGTTGCCGCTGATTGATGGCATCAAGGCCAATATAAAGGCTAAAAATCCATCTTATAGCAAGCTTTCAAGCGATATTATTACCCTTGTGAAAATGTCCAGTGAAAAGTAAACATCAAAAAACGCTCGAATCCAAAGTGATCCGAGCGTTCCTTTTTGGTCTTACTATTTCCTTAGCCCTTTTGATACCACACTAGAATAGGAACTGTAAACCTTAGAACCATTTACTGTACGATAAGCTCTTACTTTATAGTAGTAAGTTTTGCCCTTGGTTAATTTCTTATTTGTGTAGCTTGAAGAAGTAATCGACGTTACCTTTTTGTAGCTTCCTGATTTTGAAGTGGCACGATACAGTTCATAACCGCTTGCACCACTTACTTTAGCCCAAGAAACTTTAATAGACGTGCTACTTGCCTTAGCAGCTTTCACACTTTTTGGTGTTTTAAGAGCTGGCTTAGCACTAACAATGCTTGAGCTTGGACTTACAAGTTTTTTACCTTCTACTGATGTATAAGCAATAACCTTATAGTAGTAGGTTTTACCTGTGGTCAAGCTGCTATTTGCATAGCTTGCTGTGCTTCCGCTAACGGTCGCTACTTTGCTATAGGAACCTGTTTTAGAAGTGGCACGATATACCTCATAACCACTTGCTCCTGTTACTTTTGCCCAGCTGACGGTTAATTTATTGTAGTCAGAAGAAGCAACTTTTACAGATGTCGGTGTAGAAGGATTTTTAACAAAACGTGCATATACGTTTGTGTCCGCCACAATCGGTGCGTTAAAGTCAAATTTGGTTTTGAAGCTTGCATCTTTATACCAACCGAAGAAGGTATAACCTGATTTAGTTGGAGATGCTGGAGCTGCCACCTTTGAATTCTTTATTACGTCAGCTTGCTTAACTAGCGTGCTGCCGTTGTAGAACTTCACTTGATAGCCCTTGAAGACGTTAACCTCTTTGGTTGTCTTGTTGCCTGCAATATCAACAAGTTCAAGAGTAAAGGTATTTTTACCAGGGGCTAGATCAAGCTTGGTAGAGACTTCTTTGCTAATACCCTTCATCTCAAAATGATCTGGATTAGTATCATTAAAGAATTCTTCGCTTCCATCAACAAAGTAGCGAATCTTGTCAAAGTTATCAGAAACCGTTGCTTTAAGGTCAACAGAACTTACATCTGGTTTTACTTTTGACGGTACATCCACGCTGATTTTTGGTGCTGTCGTATCAACAATCAGATCTCGGACTAGGTAGGAAATCTTATTTCCGGCCACATCTGTACCAGAAATTTTAATACTATGAACACCATCCGATGCGACAGTGACAGTTGTGCTGAATTCATAACGTGCTTTCTCAGCATTAAACGTTAACTTTACAGGCTTCCCTTCAACAGTTAATTCACGAACTTTTGAATCATCTGTTAGATATCCCTCAACAGGCAGTTCATGAGAATTGTAGACTCCTGTTGCACCAATAGAGGTTACATGAATAAATGGAATCGTACCATCAGTAGCACCACCTGCTATTGGAGCTTCTACCTTACTAGAGTTACCCGCAAAATCATAGGCAACAACTTCTACTAACGCTCCTGCTGCTGGAGTTTCTTTTAGTGTATATTCTGTTTTGTCTCCTGCTAACGGAAGTTCTTTATCACCATATACAGATTTACCATTTATTGTAATATCATAATAAGCAACGCCTGAACCATTTACATCTGTTGATCCAACTGTTAATTTATTACCATTTACGCTTGCTGTTACAGTAGGTGCAACTGTATCAACTAGGACAGGGAATGTCACTTTTTGTGCATCTTTACCAGCATAATCAATTGTTGCATCTACTTCGTAGAAATATTGACCATCTGCAACTAGCTTGTTCTTTATTTTTCCGTCCCATGCATTGGCAGGATTTAAGTAGTATTGAGCCCCTCTTCCGCCATCGTTAAAGTTTTTAGATACAAGATTATCAGATTTAAGTTTGCGAAGAACATTTCCATCTTTATCAACAATCTTGTATTCTACTGTTTTCGCATTACGCAAGAATGAAAGAATTGGAATGGCATTATCGTTTTGACCATCACCATTTGGCGAAATAGCAATGTTAGCTGACTTAGGAGTGTCGAAGCCTGGGTCAGCAGGGTCAGCTGGAACAGCTGGATTCACACCTAAGTAGTTAAAGTTCTCGTTACCCTCTTCGTCGATGCCTGCAGCTGAAAGCATACCAGTCCATCCATAATAGGAATCAAAATAATTGTCGTCATAAATCTTTGCATCCAAAATTGGTGACTTATTCCAATCACCTTTAAATCCAACGTATGGTACAGAAACTGTTGGATTTACATCGTTTACATCGGTTAAAGTAACGAAACCTTCAACGAAGTAACCATTTTCAAAAATGGAATCTAATGGCTCATAGTACCACCAATCAATTGTGTTTTCTGGATCTAAGTCAACTTTTACATCAACGGTTGCACTGCCTTTAGCAGGAATAGTCAGTTGGTCTCCACTAAGTCCGTCTGAACTAAATGAAATTGGGAACTCTCCAACTCCTGTATCGGGATCGAAGCTGCCATCTGCTTTGTAAATGCCTTGTGCTTCTAAGGTATCCACACCATTTATGACTAAATCAGTTTGAACATTACCATTTACTTTATAAGTAACTGGTTTGTCTGAGAAGTTTTCTGCCTTTAAAGTGAAAGTAGCTTCATTACCTTTAATTTCTTTTAAAGCAACCTTTGCTTCATTTGTCGCAGTATTAGTCACGACAATCGGTGTACTTAGGGCTGCATGTAATTGCATCACACCAGCACCTTGACGCCGTGGTGAGTATGGGTTGTGGGTAAAAGCAGCATTATATGTGCCTTTATCGTCAATAACCTTACTTGTGTTCATTAAAATGTTTTTCGCCATTCCTACTTTATCTGCACCTGAAAGATTAGCAAAATCTTCTTTCACACGTTCAAGAACAAGTGCAGATCCACCTGATACGTGTGGTGCTGCCATTGATGTACCACTCATCACACCATATGAGTTGTTATTCAATGTAGAATAAATATTTCCACCTGGTGCAGTGATTTCAGGTTTGAAATCTAAATTAGATGTGACACCCCAAGAAGTGAACGTAGACATTTGTCCAGCAGACGGATTTTGTGTTGTCTTCTTATCGCCTTGGAACTCAATCGATACTTTCTTGCTTGCATCTAAGGCTGCCTTCATCGCATCTCCATCAGATTTTAAAGCAAAAAGCTGTGGAATCTTAATTTCAGGAGAAGTAGCCATGCTTAGTAAACCACTAGTGTTGTTATAAACAATAATTCCTGCAGCACCTGCAGTTTGTGCATTCATCGTTTTTTCAACGAATGTAATGTCTCCACGTTGTACTAACGCATATTTCCCATTGAAATCTTTTCCATTAAAATCGGCAGGTTTTCCCTTTCCAGCATCAATAATATCAAATTTCTTTTGCTCTAATTTATTCGGGTCTACGCTGCTTGAAGACAGATATGGGGCCTTACCAGCTTCTGTACCATCAAATGAATAAGTAGCAGCATATAGATCAAGATAATTATTTTCAAGAGAAGCAACCTGTAATGAACTGTTTGCACTACCAGGTGTTCCAACTACACCGTAATCAGGGTTTTCTGCGTACGGATTCCCATAGCCATCGCCAAGTTGGTTAGAATTACCCGCTGAGATTGACATTAACACACCATTATCAACAGCTCTTTGAACGGCTTGTTGCTCTGGCGCGTCTGGCAGTACGAAACCAGCGGTAGAACCTAAGCTCATGTTGACTACATCTGCGCCTAATTTGATGGCATCGTCAATTGCTTTGATTTCGATGTCGCCCCATGTAGACGGCATTTCTGGATCATTACCGAATATTTTCAGGGCAAGCACTTGAGCTTCTGGTGCAACCCCTTTAATACCGCCATTCGCTTCGTCGCCGTTTGCTGCAACCGTACCAGCAACGTGCATACCGTGCATAGAGGCATCAGGACCTAGGTCAAGAATTTGCGCATTTTCATCGTAATAGTTATAACCGTAAGGAACCTTATCTGTGTAAAACTTCCCTTGTAATCCTTTATCTTCAATGGCCTTGTCAACTTCTTCTTGTGTAAGTGCAGCTTTGGATTTATCTGTTAAAATAAAATCTTTATGGCTTGGATCAATCCCGGTATCAATAATACCAACGACCATTCCTTCACCTTTTTTTCCAAAAGCTTCCCATGCTTTTTGAGCCTCAACAATTTCTTTACTATATTTCATGTTTGGCTCAATTTCAGGACGTTGATATTCCGTTGCAATTGAAACTTTTGCTACTCCATCAACTGTTTTAATGGCAGCAATTTGTCCATATTCAACAATACCGCTGAATCCGTTAACAGTAGTGGTAAAGTTTTGTTTGAACTGCATTTTGATTGCCTTTTTGGCAAACTGGCTTTTTACAGATTGCTGGGCATCTAGTAATTTATTTTGTAGTTGTGCTTTGACTGATTTTGATAGCTCGCTATATTTTTTCCCTTGCTTTGTTGCATATGTAATCGCAGGGTCACCATCAACTTCAACAATTACACGAACTTTATCTGATTTTTTATAATTTTTCTCTGTATTTTTTACTTTCACTGACTTCGGAAGTTTTTTCAAGGTACTAGCTTTAACTGCTGTTGCTGTTGCCTTGTTAGCTTTGCTGATTTTTGAACCGGAAGGAGCTGCTGCCGATGCAAAGCTCGAAAAAACCATCAAAAAGACCAAAAATAACGGTAAAATTCTTCTGATTTTCAACCACTTTTCCCCCTTTGTAAGTTTTTAATATATCTAGTGATTTATCACTCTACTAGAATAAAGTGATACCCAAAAATATTATCGCCCCCCTACTTGTCCTATTCTCTTGCATAATTAAGTTTATTTAGAATTTATTCAATAGTCAATATATTTTAAATATTACTTCACCTATTTTTTGGAATATAGTGAGTATTTTTGCATATTGCTTTTTTACTTTCAATTCAAACTAAAAAAAGACCGAAAATCGGCCTTTTCACTATGCATGTAAATCTCTCTTTTTATAAAAAATGAAGGTAACCACTAATAATAAGGCAGCTACGATTACTGATATAACAAGATATATTGGTTCAAGCCCACTGCCTAACATTAGATTCTTAGCCTCGAAGTATTTAAAGGGGGTTAAATATTTCAATTCATCCATGTTCTCATTCAAATCAATTGCGATTGACAGCATATACGTTAGTAAAAGGATACCCGTTGCTAGTGATGGGGCTGTTTTTGGTTTCTTTTTTACAGCTGCCAGCGCGCTGCCGATGACTAAGAACAAGACTTGTAAAATAAACATGCCCACTTGGGTAAGGACTATTTCACCATTAACTGCCTCACCAGCGCTGTTGTATTTTTCAATAAGGGTTATTGCTGAAACCAAGGTAACAAGATTAAAAATAACGATATTCGTGAACGCAGCTAACAGTTTTGCCGTAATAATCTTCGTTCTGGAAACTGGCTTGACGAATAAAAACTCCGCTGTTTTGTCACGCTCTTCTTTCGCAATAATCGAAGCCCCGAGCATCGCCGCATGAATTGTCGCCATCAATAACAAATATACATACAATAATGAATAGTACCCGCTAATCTTCGATAAATCGACCACACCAAACCCCATGACTGCCTTTAGCGATTTAGGCAAATCAGCTATCAGGTCATTGATGGATTGACCCGATGAGGAATAGGCGGCGTATTTTGCCATTCCTGAAGCTACCATAAGAAAGACACCAATGCTCCAAAAAATCAACGACTTTCGGTACGATTTCAGTTCTTTTACATATATATTCATAACCTAACCTCCTTCGCAGCTATACAGCATGGATATCCTTTTTTAGATAAACAAAATAACTTGCCGTAATTGCCAAGATGATAATAACGGCACCAGCCACTAGAAAGGAAGTTTCATAGCCGGAATGTTTGATGATATAGGCAGTGTCAAAGTATTTAAAAGGTGAAATATAGCGTTTTGCTTCTTCACCCGTTGTGCTGCTAAACATCCCCAAAAAGTAGAACGCGAATACGGTTGTAAGTGAAACGGAAAGGACAGATTTAATCTTAGGAACAATGACTGAGATCATAATTCCGACTGCAAGGAAAATCAACTGAATAAAAAACATAGTAAGTGAAAGTAAAATTAATATTTTTACGCTGAAATCATCTGTCTTCACTTGAAAAACCATGAACATTGTAACAACTAGATAAATAATATTGGTAATGACGATCGAGACAAAGGCTGCGAACAGTTTTGATGTTAAAACCTTTGTTCTCGTCACTGGTTTTGTTAACAGAAAATCAGCTGTTTTCTCGCGAACTTCCTTGCTGACAATGCTTGTGCCAAGGTTCATCGCTTGAATCGCCCCGCACAAGGTAATAAATGATAACGGAAAGCAATAGAAGCCTAGAATAGTAAAGAAGTTGCCAAGGTTAAAACCGATCGCATTTCTAATCGCTTCAGGATATCCTTCCATGATCTTTTGAAAGTCCTCTGCATCATTTGCAAAGGCAGGATAAAACGACATAAACAGAGCAATGATCAGCACTAATGAACAGGACCAGATGATTGTGGATTTCCGATATGCCCTCAACTCATGAAAAAATATATTCATAGTTTCCTAGGCCTCCTTTTCATAATAATGCAGAAAGATCTCCTCAAGGTCTGGCTCTTCTATCCATAAATTCACTAGCTCTATATCGGCAATTTTTTTCATGATAGCATTAATATTCCCTTTAAATAAAAAGGTGATGATGTTGTCTTTAACTTCTAAATTGTTGACGCCACTGATATTGAAATGGTTTGTATCCAGCGGTACTTTCGTTTCCACTTTAAACTTCTTATAATTGTTTTCTTGTAAAGTACTGATCTTTTCAACTGTAACAATCTTACCTTCTTTAATGATCGCTACCCGGTTACATAAACGCTGCACTTCGCTGAGGATATGCGATGAAAAGAGAATGGTTGTGCCTTTTTTATTTTCTTCTTCTAAAAGTTCAAAGAATTTCTGCTGCATGAGCGGGTCAAGACCGCTTGTTGGTTCATCGAGAATAATTAACTTTGGTTCATGGAGCAGCCCTTGAACAATTCCGACCTTCTTTTTATTTCCCAAAGAGAGATCATCAATTTTTTTATTAAGATCCAGGTCCATAATCGCGGCCAATTCTTTAATTCTCTTACTGCAATCTTTTTTATAAAAACTAGCTGAATATTTTAATAGGTCCTTTACCTTCATATTGTCATAGTAAAAAACCTCAGAAGGCAAATAACCGATTTCCTTTTTAATTTCCGGTGCAAATTGAACTGAGTCTTTACCAAAGATAGTCGCGCTGCCACTGGTTGGGTAAATCAGCGACAAAAGGGTCCGAATGGTGGTTGATTTTCCTGCACCATTTGGCCCGATGAACCCAAAAATCTCGCCTTCCTCAACTTGAAAGCTAATGTCAGTGATCCCTCTTGACTTACCATAGGTCTTGGTAAGTTGGTTAATTTCAATAACATTCATTGCGTCAGCCTCCTAATGTTCGTTGGATTCCCCTGCATTCCAACCACAATTATTTATAAAAACATTTAATCATGACCTCAAAATACTCTTCTGCTTCCGCTTGAACCTTTTGATAATCAATCTCGTGGGTGGGGGACAACTTTGCTTTTTCTATCGCTTCATCACTCATTTTTTCAAATGTCCAGCTGATCATTTTTATGATTTTCGTGAGGTCGACATCGTCCCTGAATTTCGAATAATCAATTCCCTCATACGCTTTTTCGATATTGATATGCGTCAGTTCTGACTTCTTTTTATCAAATTCAACCTTTATTTCAGCCGATTCCTCCATAAATACCTCTTGGATGAACTTGAAGATATCTGGATAAGTTGAGAGCATCTCCATTTTGACAATGATGGCTTGACGTATTCGTATAAAGAAATCTGTCTCTTGAAGATTAATTTTCTTGTAAAATTCGTCGACGACCAGTTCGTAGCAGTAATCAAAGACAAATAAGAACAGCTGCTTCTTGTTTTGAAAATAATGAAACAAGAGTCCCTTTGAAATACCCGCTTCTTTGACAATTTCATTGGTCGATGCCCGAGCATATCCTTTTTCGGCAAATTCCTTAATGGCAGCATTTATTATTCGGTCTTGTTTTTCTTTATCTAAGTTGAGAAACTTCGAAAACATGGTCGCGGCCCTCCCTTTTTTGTTGTTGACCACATCAGTCAACCACATTGTACTCCCGTTGACCCATATGGTCAATAGTGGTCAAGCTATATTTTTTACAAAATTATGAAATGCCCAGTTGATGTATAGTATGGCCTGTGGGGATGTGCTACGATGCAGGTGAAGGTACTATTTTACAGAGGTGATAGACAAGATTCAAAAACGTGTAACCGCTCTCTCATAGTGTTATGATATTCATGAATTCAACTCAATAAAGGGGAGTGTAGCGGAATTGAAGAACGAACTCATTGAAAGATTTACTTCCTATGTTAAAGTGGACACCCAGTCCAATGAAAACAACGAAACTTGTCCATCCACCGAGGGTCAGTGGACACTAGCCCGGATGCTTGTCAAAGAATTGCAATCAATTGGAATGCAAGAAGTCACGATCGACGAGAATGCATACGTAATGGCGACCTTACCGTCAAACACGGACAAAGAAGTTCCAACGATTGGCTTCCTTGCCCATGTCGACACAGCCACTGATTTTACAGGGAAGAACGTGAACCCGCAAATCGTTGAAAACTACGATGGGAACGAAATCATCTTAAACGAGGCCCTTAAGGTCGTGATGTCACCGAAGGATTTCCCAAGTCTTCCTGACTATAAAGGACACACCCTGATCACAACGGATGGCACAACACTACTGGGTGCAGACAACAAAGCCGGCATTACCGAAATTATGACTGCTATGGCCTATCTGCTGAATCATCCGGAAATTAAACACGGTAAGGTCCGCGTTGCTTTCACCCCAGATGAAGAAATCGGCAGGGGACCACATAAGTTTGACGTTGCGGCCTTCAATGCCAAGTATGCTTATACCGTTGATGGCGGTCCCCTCGGAGAATTAGAATACGAAAGCTTCAATGCAGCAGCAGCAAAAGTCACCATCAAAGGCAACAACATTCATCCAGGTTCCGCTAAGGACAAAATGGTTAACTCAATGAAAATTGCAATGGAATTACATAGCAAGCTCCCAGCACAGGAAGCACCAGAACATACCGAAGGATACGAAGGCTTCTTCCATCTGTTAGCCTTCAATGGTGATGTGGAACTTACCAAGCTCCACTACATTATCAGAGACCATGATATGGCCAAATTCAAGGCGCGCAAAACATTAATTGAAAGCATCGCGGGTGAACTCAAGTCCAAATACGGCAATGACACTATTCAACTCGAGCTCAATGATCAATATTACAACATGGGTGAAAAAATTAAACCGGTCATGGAAATTGTTGACATCGCGCATGAAGCAATGGTGAGTCTTGGCATTACACCAATTGTTAAACCAATCCGCGGCGGCACCGATGGATCTCAGCTTTCCTATATGGGTCTGCCGACACCGAATATCTTCACCGGCGGCGAAAATTTCCACGGCAAATTTGAATTCATTTCCGTGGATAATATGATTAAAGCCACTAACACTGTCATTGAAATCATCAAATTAACGGAGCAAAAGGCATAACTAAAAAAGCTCGCTTTGACTAACTCAAAGTGAGCTTTTTTTCATAAAAGCAGTGCAGCTGCACATTGTTGAAGGCTTGACGCCGTTTCTTCCAACTGGGTATTTAGCTGCTCAACAGACCATTTTCCACCATTTCCTGCTAAATCCTTTTGAATCAATAACAGCATCCAAATCGAAAACACAGTTGCCACTAAGTAATACTCCTTATAAAAACAAGCCCGGTCATACTCAAATGTCACTTGATTTAGATACGTTTCCAAGATCCTCTCCCGCAATGAACTTGTTATTTTTTTTGGAAAAAGGGGATGTGACATATCAATCAGATGGTATAGGTCCCAGTGTGGTGAATTAAGATGGGCGTGCTCCCAGTCTAAGATCTTCAACTTGTTGCCGGCAACTGCATAATTTCCAGTATGTAAATCACCGTGGGTCAACACTTGAAGCTTTGACAGCTGCCAATCGCTTATTTTTTCAAAAATGGCATCAACGAATTCTCGCTCCATGTTCAAAGAAAACATTAAACGATATACCTCATCCTTCTTAACAAAAACCTCAGATACAATCTCTTCTATTCTCGGCTTCAATCCAGCGAGCGGTACATTTCCCAATTGTTCAACCGGGAGGGAATGCCACCATGCAGCCCACTTTATGACATCTAATACAATATTCTCGTTAAATTCATGTGAGAGCTGACCAAGGTCCTCAAGAATCATCCAGTTAAGTTCGGTACATTCATTTATGGAGTAAGAAATAATTTTTGGAAAAATGGCTGGAAAATGGGGGAGAATATGTTCATAAACCCAGACCTCTTTGCCTAATTGATCATTATTTGTTAGTGGTTTAAAAATATAGCTTGTTTCAGGAGTCAGATAAAATCTTTCAACAAATCTTCCATTCATCCCTTTATAGAGGATTTCCTTTTTCAAAATTAACTGCTTATTTAATGTTCCGTTGGCCTGAACAAGATTGTTAGGCAGCTCCATTGACACACCACCAAATCTATTAATAGTTTCATAGATTCATTTTTACCCAGAATACAATGCTAATCTTTATGCACAACTAGTGGAAAGAATAACTGAATATTTTCAAACAGCTTGGTCAAAATAACAGTGGTTCGATTTTTCAAGGAGGTTAGGCGGAATGGATAATCGTGACACACATGAATTTGTAGAACAACTGCATGAAAAGCAGGCAAAAGATCAAAAAAATAAGCAACGTCAAGCGACTAGTCAAAAAAGCCAAAGGATGCCGAATAAACAGCATTAAAAAAGGCCAGCCTCACGCTACTGTGAGGCTGGCCCTTTTAAATTACTTATTCATGTTAGCAAGAAAACCACCCAGTAAGTCATCGATATCCGGCTCCACTTCGTTTTCCTCTTCTTCGAGTAAAGGCTGCTTTTCTTTTGCATCTTCCCAGTCAAACTCACTGAGGTCATCATCCATCTCACTTAAGTCGATAGGGGCGGGTGGAACCTCCTTACCAGCAGCAATCTGCAGATAACTGTCATCTTTTTGAAGTTCCTCGGGAAATACTTCTTCCTGAAGGTACAAAGCTTCGTCGATATCAATCGAATGGCTGTTTAATGAAGCAAGCAGCGAAGTCGAACGAACTGGGTCAGAAATCAGCTGATAAAGTATACTTCCCAGCAAAGCTTCTGAATGCTCATGCTTCAGCCAATTTCGCTGCGCTTTCGTTAACTTCTGGGGGAGGGGGATCGTAATGGTCTCCTTTTCCCGCGCAACAGAACTGCTCACGCCTTGCATCACAAACTCAGCAATTTTACTGGAGAAGTTCCTTCTCTCTGTATCCTTCAACTTTTGTAAATGCTTTAAGATATGGTCAGGTGTATCAGAGGGGATGCGAAAGGATAGGGCTTGACCCCGCTGAACCTCGTTTGAGGCTGGTTTTTTCATATATAATCACCTTATTTAGCTTTTACAGGTTCAACTCTAGGCGCTGTTTGTTTCTCTGATTTACGAACAAAGTCCATAATGAGTTTATAATAAGCGTTGGCCATCATCCAAATACTTTCTTTTTCATCTTCAAAGAAATCAATATTATAACCGTCTAAATTGTTATTTAATGTTTTAAGATATTCCTTTAAGACGTTAGCTCCGCCACCGACAAAGTAACAAATTTCCGTTTGCGAGTTTCTCTGCCAAACATTACGTAATAAACGATATTGCTTTTTAGCTAAATCAAGCAGGATCCGGTCGGTAATATCGTGAACACTTGTCCGGCTTCCTTTAACCATAATATGGTTACGATCACTTTTCTTCGTAATAATCTCTACCACATCACGGCGGCTGTCGAGTTCAACGCCATGCTTTGTTCTAATCTCTTCGCGAATAGCTTCTAATGATTCTGAAACTCCTAAATTAAACCCTTGGGCTTTATCATCATCAACGTTACGATTTTTGATGACGGCGATATCTGTAGATAATCCACCGATATCTTGAATTAGGATGCGCTTATCAATAAGATCCTTATTGATAATTTTTCCGCTGTTATCCAAAACAAGATTGATAAATGCGGCGAAACCTTCAGGATATACTTTTACTTCATCAAATTTAATATTAACTTTCAACCCCTGGTACTTTGGAGTGACAAGGAATTCAACTTGATGGACTGAACCTACTAGTTTAGAGCGGTAGCCGGCATCTTTTCCTTCTTTTACTTCGCGAAGGGGAAGACCTGTTCCTAAAGTATAATTGGCATCAATTATATTTTTAGTGCGTGGAAAAGCATTTGGGTTATTTTCCCTTACTGCGTCCAAAGCTAATGTTGCAAAAAGCATAATTAATGTTTGATCTTCCTCTGACTTGCTGCTGCCAGGGTCTAACTCAGTGGCATTAATACTTTTAGTAGCTAAATTACCAATACGGAAAATTCCGTTGTTCTCTTTTAAAGCAGGGGAGTGGACTTTAATGTGAATGCCATCTAATGGATTTTTATTATCAAGTTCTTCAATCCCAATAACTGGTCGATCTTCTGTATCCCTGGCAATAATGTTAGGAATATTTAATTCATATTCTAATTCTCCGAAAATAGCCTTTATAGAGTCATTCCCCACATCAATAGCCGCAACTCTGGATTTAGTCATTAATAT
>NZ_JBALSN010000103.1:0-3152 GCF_036966985.1 Neobacillus drentensis
AAATAGGAATCAATACAATTTTCAAAATTTTTTCAGAAAGGGTGAATTGACATTTAATGATTTGATTACGTTATAATAAAAACATGGAAAATAATAATCAAATCACATCAAAACAATCGATAAATAAAGATAATTCTTCTGTACAAGCCGTTGACCGTGCGTTGATGCTCCTAAAGCTGATTGGGGAAAGTGCGACACCCATTTCGGTGGGCGATCTGGCCAAACAAGCGGATTTGAACCGTACCACAGCTTGGCGTTTGATCGGAAGTCTCGAAAATCAAGGATTTGTTGAAAAAGACCCTGTATCAAAGGGGTATCAACTCGGATATGCCATTCATATTTTGAGTACGCAAACTGGTGATCCATATGGGTCACTCAAACGAAGGGCCTACCGGACATTGGAAGAATTAAAAGGAGAAATCGGTGAAACTGTCCTGCTTAGTGTTCCGAAGTATGACGGAACACTCACGATTGATCAAATAGACACCGATCATAGTGTAAGATTAAGAGACTATTCCAATACGATTTCACCTTTACATTGCACATCTAACGGAAAAATATGGTTAAGCTTGCTGTCCGAGAAGGAGTTGGATATTTTTTTAGAGCAGCCGCTTAAATCGTATTCCAAGTATACAATTACAGATCCCGAAGAACTGCGTAAGGAACTGCTTAATATCCGTGTTCAAAAGGTGGGAACAGCGATTGGCGAACTAGATGAAAGTGAAAATGCGATTTCAGCTCCTATCTTCGATAAGAAGAAGAATTTAGTCGCATTTGTTACGGTCGGCGGCCCAAGTTTCCGCCTGCCAGAGGAAGCCACTTTGGCATTACGTAATCGAATGCTGGAAGCAGCAAAAAAGATCGAAGAACAGTTAGACTAATCTAAAAAAACATTTGGATAAAAAAAACAGGATAACATTTTACAATGCTATCCTCGTTTTTTTTTTGTGTGTAATCGATTCTACAACAAATTTAAAAAATAGTTTGACAATAACTAAAATAATAGATGATAATTAAACAACATTCACATAATGGACAATAAGTTCACAATAAGAACAATCCTTGTGTCACCAAAAATGAAATCGCTTTCCTCTATAAGCAGTTTCATACATGTAAATTAGGCTATAAGTATCCTTAAGACGGAACAAATTATGGAGGAGGTTTTACTTTGGAAAATTTAAAGATGGTAAGTACCAATAATAGAAATACAATTAAGTTAGATGACGCTCCCTTAAACAAATTTCATATCAAAATTGCGGGTCTGACATTCGGTGCTCATTTCACTGACGGATATATTTTAGGAATTATCGGATTTGCCCTTTCATTACTGACACCTCAAATGCATTTATCCCCTTTCTGGGTCGGGCTGATTGGAAGTTCTGCTCTCATTGGTCTTTTCCTTGGCAGCCTCGTTTTAGGATGGGTATCTGATTATGTAGGCAGGCAGAAGATATTTGTATTCAGTTTTGTCGTCATAACGGCTGCATCTGTTTTACAGTTTTTTGTTACCAGCCCTTTAGAGCTTGCCTTATGCAGAATTTTGATTGGTATCGGGCTTGGCGGCGATTACAGCGTTGGACATACGATGCTAGCTGAATTTTCGCCTCGTAAACATCGCGGAGTATTATTAGGGTCATTTAGCGTCATCTGGACGTTTGGTTATGTAGCAGCAAACTTGATTGGAATATTATTCACTGATTCTTCTCCTGATGCTTGGCGCTGGATGTTGGCCTCATCAGCCATTCCAGCTGTCATTATATTATTCGCCCGAATGGGTACACCTGAGTCACCTAGATGGCTCATTAATAAAGGGCGAAAAGAAGAAGCTCTTGCCATTGTCCAAAAACATGTCGGTCCAAATATCGTTCTTGATGATGAAGCACCAATGCAAGTAAAAAACAGTTTTGCCACATTATTTAGTAAGGAATTAAGAAAACGTACTGCTTTCAATTGTATATTCTTTGTTTGCCTCGTTATCCCTTATTTCACTATTTACACGTTCCTGCCTGATATTTTGAAAGCAATCGGACTAAGCGAAGGGTTTGGAACAGATTTACTATTAAATGGACTTCTTATCGTTGGTGCGCTTCTAGGTATTTGGTTCACGATTAAATTTTCTCGGAGAGGATTTTTGATCAATTCTTTTATCGTATTGATCATTACACTCGCTCTTCTTAGCTTTTTACCTAGCGGTGCCAAAGTACCGATGATTCTTTCTTTTGCGGTCTTTACTCTGATTATGTCGGCTGTTAGTAATCTAGTTGGTGTGTTTCCTGCTGAAAGTTTCCCGACCGAAATTCGTTCTTCTGGTGTCGGACTTGCAACGGCTGTAAGTCGATTGGGTTCGGCGATTGGTACATTCTTGCTTCCAATAGGGATTGCCAATATAGGGGTACAATCTACCATGCTTTTAATCACCGGCGTACTTGTTATCGGAGCTGTCGTATCCTACGCGTGGGCTCCAGAAACGAAGTCACTATCGCTTAGTGATGCAAGTCATACTAAAAATAAGAAATAAAAGGTCTTTCGTTAAGTAAAAGGTTTATTAACGAAATGAATCAAGAGATAAAAAGAAGCCAAGCTCAAAAGCCTGGCTTCTTTTCATGTTTATAATTCTCGTATTCTAAGAGTAGACAAGAATTCAGCTTATCCTGTAGCGGTTGCTTTTTAAAAAACCACCCCTGAAGTACTTTGGTTCGTAACTGACAATAAAAGCTTTCGGGTCTGCTAATAATATATCTTGATATAACCGGGATTGCAGCTTTCTGGCGATTATAATGGTAAGTATGAACCTCTCACCTTCCAACCCCTCAGCCAGCCAGCCTGTTACACCGTAGCCTTTTTGACGAAGCCCTGCAGCCATATCTGCATTATTTCCATTTGTAGTAACCTGAACAGTGACGAATCCAAGTGCCAGCCATTCTTCGATTTTTATTCCTATAAGTATACCGATTCCATAACTTAAACAATAAACTAAAAGGTTTATGGGTTTATCCAGGTTATCAAGGACAAGCTTAAGTCCAATCACATAAATCATTATATCGATACAACTTACAACCGCAGCAACATATCGGTAGCCCTTTACTGTCAGGATCATGCGAATGGTTAATAACGAGACATAACAAATCTGCAGTAAAAAGATTGTGCATATT
>NZ_JBALSN010000104.1:0-2943 GCF_036966985.1 Neobacillus drentensis
TTGTTCGTCCAACATCAGAAGTTCTTTTCTGTGAGCATTATAGCAACATCATTCATTCATACCGTGATCTACCTAAGCTCTATAATCAATGGGCAAACGTTGTCCGTTGGGAAAAAACAACTCGTCCGTTCCTTCGGACATTAGAGTTTTTATGGCAGGAAGGGCATACTGCCCATGCGACTGACGAAGACGCAATGGAAGAAACCATTAAAATGCTTAACGTATATGCTGCTGTATGTGAAGAAATCCTTGCGATTCCGGTTGTAAAAGGACAAAAGACGGAAAAAGAAAAGTTTGCCGGTGCGAAAGCTACCTTTACCATTGAAAGCTTAATGCATGATGGAAAAGCATTACAGTCTGGTACCTCCCACCACTTTGGTACAGGTTTTGCTGAGGCATTTAACATCCAGTATACGGACAAAGAAGGTAAGCTTCAGTATGTGCATCAAACGTCTTGGGGCTTTACAACAAGAATTATCGGTGCCTTAATCATGGTTCACGGTGACGACCGCGGTTTGGTAATACCACCAAAAGCAGCCCCAACTCAAGTGATGATTGTGCCAATTGCGCAGCATAAAGAAGGCGTCCTTGATTTTGCATATGATTTGAAAACGTCCCTTGGTAAAGTTGCCCGTGTCGATATTGATGCCAGCGATAAAAAGCCAGGTTGGAAGTTCAATGAATACGAAATGAAGGGGATACCAGTCCGTCTAGAAGTTGGACCTAAAGATATTGAAAATAAGCAAGTGGTTTTAGTAAGACGCGATACTTTAGAAAAAGTGTTTGTTCCACTAGATCAATTAGAAACAAAGCTTGTTGAGTTATTAGATGAAATTCAAACCAATTTGTATAATAAAGCACTAAATCACCGTGAAGAAAGAACATCAGTTGCCTTAACTCTAAGTGAGTTAAAGGAGTCGCTTGAAGCTAAGCCTGGTTTCATTAAGGCTATGTGGTGCGGCGAATTAGCGTGTGAGGAAAAAATCAAAGAAGATACTGGGGCAACATCAAGATGTATCCCATTTGAGCAAGAACAGGTATCTGATAAGTGTGTCTGCTGTGGAAAAGATGCAGACAAGATAGTTTATTGGGCAAAAGCATACTAAAAATAACAATTTTGGGGCTCTTCCTTGATGGGAAGAGTCCTTTTTAGTTCCGTATTGAAGCAATATTATGTTAATGAGCGAATTTTTGGAATCAATGAGCGAATTAGATGGTCTTATGAGCGAATTTCTCAGTTAAATGAGCGAATTTTTTAGGCGGCTAATCAGTAGATATTTCTATCAGCGAATTTAATGATTCTATCGTTGGATTTCATTATTCTATCAGCGAATCTTCCTAATCAATCAGCGGATTTTCCCATCCAATCAGCGAATCCATTCAAAGGTAATTTTTTTGAAAAAGGAATTACAAAATCAGCATCGAATATTTTAAATTCAGAAGGAGGGCAAGATTATGAATCCAATACTATTAGACTTTTCAGAAGTGTTTTACACAGAGAGATTACTAATACGCAAGCCTTTACCCGGAGATGGTAAAGCTGTCTACCAAGCCATGCAGGCATCTTTAACCGAACTAAAAGAATGGATGCCTTGGGCCCATCGCGAACAAACAGTGGAAGATGTTGAAGTAAATATGCGTGATGCACATGCCAAGTTTTTAACCCGTGAGGATTTGAGATTACATATTTTTAATCGAGAAACAGGGGAATTCATTGGTTCCTCAGGTTTGCATAGAATTAACTGGTTGATTCCAAAGTTTGAGATCGGCTACTGGATTGATTCGCGCTATAGCGGTAAAGGGTATATTACCGAAGCAACTGAGGCGATCATTAAATTTGCCTTTAACGAACTTAAAGCAAATCGGGTGGAAATCCGTTGTGACTCCAAAAATATCAAAAGCCGAGCCATTCCTGAACGATTAGGATTTCCCTTAGAGGGGATCTTACAGAATGATGGACTTTCTGCGGATGGTAAAGAGTTACGTGATACATGTATATATGCAAAGACAACCCAAGATTAATAACAAAAGAGTACTGAATCCCAGTACTCTACTATTTTGAAATTTAATCAAGGATATATCTCTTTAAATAAAATTTTGTAATCGCTAAATATTCCCGTGAATAGGATTTTGGCACGGCGATCCATGGAGTTTCTGCTGGGAGCCCCTGTACCGCTAAGCCGTAGTCTTGAGCAATGGAGACGGCACGATAGAGATGAAAATTATTTGTCACAACCAGACCAAGCCTATCACCCTTAGGAATAAGCCTTTTTGAAAAATTAATATTTTCATAGGTATCAGTAGATTGATCTTCTAAAATAATCCGAGCCTCGCTTATGCCCTGGTCGACCAGTTCTTTCCTGATCGATTCCGCCTCAGAAATATCTTCACCAGTTCCCTTTCCACCAGAAGCGATGACAATTGTTTCTTTGTTTTCCTTTAAATATTCGGCGGCAGCATTAATTCTACTCGCAAACGCAAGAGAAGGGACAGTTCCTTTCACCCTTGCCCCAAGTACAATCAAATAGTCTGCATTTTTAGGAACGTCTTTATGACTATATTGACTAATTTTAAATTGTAAAAAACTGATATAAATCAAACCTAGAATAACCAGAACAGCAGCCAATACAAACACTCTTTTCTTATGTTTCATCATTTCAAATCCATTTCATATTATTTTTAAAACTATTATATAAAATAATAGATTGAAATGGTGGAAAATACTACCACTATTTTTGAAAAGAAAAAAGGACTGAATTCATCAGTCCTTTCCTCCTTTATTCGCATACCCACGAAAGTCCTAGTGTTCCAACCCCCGTATGCACTCCAGCGACTGTAATTAGCATCATTTTTTCTGTTTCAATTCCCGGGAATGTTTCGTTGACCAATTTCTCTAACGCAGCAGCTCGTTCGTTATCGTTAGCATGAACAATAGCGGCCTTC
>NZ_JBALSN010000104.1:2957-3270 GCF_036966985.1 Neobacillus drentensis
CTTCTTAACACTTTTTGTTTCCAAGTCGGTTTTTAAATTATTGATCAACCAGGAGATTACTTTCTTTTCCGTTCGAACTTTATCCTTGATCTTAGCGCCCCCGTCTTCAATCGCTAAAATAGGCTTGATATTAAATAGAGAGGCTAGGATGGCTTGACCGCCAGATACTCTGCCGCTTCTTTTGAGTTGGTCCAAATTTGATGGGAATAAATATAATCGGGTGTGCTCGCGTAATTCATTGAGTTTGGCGGTCACTTCGCTGATTTCATGTCCTTGTTCTACTAGTTCAATACCTTTTTTTATTAAAAATGAG
>NZ_JBALSN010000105.1:0-3927 GCF_036966985.1 Neobacillus drentensis
TATAAAGATAGTATTGGAAAAATCTTAAAAAAAATTAATAAAATCTATGGCGGCGTCCTAGTAGCTGATAAAGTAAAAATCAACCTTCAAATTCAAGCAGCAAAAGCAGAATAATTAAGGTTAATCACAAAAGGTTTCAGGCGTGAATCCACAAAGGAGTTCACGCCTGATATTTGTAATTGAATAAATATAAAAAACTAAACGATCAATCGATCTAGCTCTTCTTTCAAAAACTTAGCAAGCTCTAACATTCCAAATTTTCCTGCCCTTGCTTCCGCCTCAGAATTATAATTAGTATTTGTATTGATGTCATACGTATAAATTTCGCCTGCTCCATTACGAATAAATTCAATGCCGGCTACTTGAATCTGGTTAGCAGCAAGTACCTGCTCATACTTATTAATAATTGGGTCTGAAAAACCAGTAATGATTTCAAATTTTGGTTTCTCTTCCTTCTCTTCACCAACTGGACAAAATAAATCACCAATCTGGCAGGCATCTGCCGGGCATAATTGAAATCCTTCAGATGTATCTACTTTGACTGCATATATGAATTTACCACCAATAAATTCGCAGCGAGTAATAAAACTCTCTGGTGCTTGTATGTAATCTTGAATTAATGTTATGCCATCCACTGGTTCTTCGAAAGCAGTTCCCTCTACATAGTTTTTTAATCCCTCTAAGGATTGAAAAAGCTGAACACCCAACCCTTTCCCGGCTCGGTTATGTTTTGTGATAAAAGGTTTATCCATAAATTCAACTGCCGCCTCAAGGATTTGCTCCTTTCCTACGGCTGCGATGGTTCGAGGTGTTTGGATTCCGTATTTATTTAGTTCTAAGTATTGAATAACCTTACTAACTTCCAGCTGAAGGGCTCGTGATCCGTTAATAACTTTTCTGCCGTGCGCATCAAGCCAGGATAGGACTTGTCCAGCAAATTCGGGCGCAAACCGATGACCTCTTGTATGTGAGGACGCACTCATCCGGTTATAAAAAACCCCTTCAGGTGGTTCTTTTGAAAGGTCGAGACGTCCGCTGTCTAGATGCCATTCTTCATAGGGCACACCTAGTTCGTCCAAACGCTTCGTTAAATGAATGGTCCAGTCGCTATTTTCATGGATGATATATATTTTTTTCAAAAGAAAAAACCCCCCTCGTGCAGTTTATATTTTATTACTTTTATGCACCTAAATTGCGGAAAATAATCATCTTATAAAGTCTCATACTACTATAATTTTAGAATTCTATTAACGATTTGTGAAGTAAGAAATCGGGTTCTGAATTATTTTTCCCTAAGATTTGATAAAATTTTACAAAAACAATAGATTTGCCGTCGATTTATATGCAAACTACCATAGTAATTGTCAGAATAAATAGAAAAAATGAAGAGAATTTCCTATTGTTTTGTTTCAATTTTCGAAATATTATTTACTAGCAAGCTATAAAAATTAGGAGGAGTTTTATGAAGAAACTATTAAAAACAGGTCTATCCACCGCAATAATGGCTGGTACATTGTTTGCCGGATTTCCGGGAAACTATGCTAGTTCATCAGGTGGATCTCTACCAAAAAGTCCGACCACAGTTTCTCATTCTTATGGGTCACTAGACTTAGCTGTGGTAAATGAGGACAAATTGCTAGAGTCACTAATTAAACAAGGTATTATCTCTAAGGATGCATCAACTGCGGAGCAGCAAAAGGCCTTGCACAATTATTTAGAGTTAAAAGGGAAACAAGATAAAGTAAAAGAATCTGATCCACTCGCGGCGAAAGTAAAAGCTGCTGAAGCAGAAAAACAACATAAATTTAAAGATTTTAATAACGGCCTTTTAAAAGGAAAAGGAAACAAATACGGTCAGTTAAAAGGGAATCCGGATCCTGTTCAAGAAGGTACATCTCCAGGAATTAAAAAACAGGGTAAACTTTTAACATTGGTAGTTGAATTTTCTGATCTTCCACATAATAGCATCAAAAAAGGTGAAACGGACAACTATTATGAGGACTATTCCATTGACCACTTTGAGGATATGATTTTTGGCGAAAATGGAGTAACTGGTCCGAATGGTGAAAATCTTGTTTCCCAAAAGCAATATTATGAACAGCAATCAGGTGGCACATATACTGTAGATGGACAAGCATATGGTTGGCTAAAAGTACCTGGTACAGCAGCATACTATGGCGGTGACAAAGCATCCGGTGGTCATGATAATGTTACACCTGGAGGCTCTAAAAAATTAGTTGTTGATACTTATGCTGCTGCTATAGCTGCAGGAGTTCCTTTACAAGATTATGATTTAGAAGATCCACATGATTTAGATGGAGACGGTAACTTTTGGGAGTCAGATGGATTAGTAGACCACTTACAGATTATTCACTCTGGTATGGGTCAGGAAGCTGGTGGAGGTAAACAAGGCAATAACGCCATATGGTCTCACCGTTCTGCTAAGCTAGTTGATCCAGACGGACTTGGTAAAGGATTACCTGGCTTCTATGATTACACAATGATGCCAGAAGATGGAGCAACCGGTGTTTTCGCTCATGAATATGGTCATGACTTAGGTCTCCCAGACGAATATGATACAGTTTACTCCGGTCAAGGGGAGGCAAACGAATATTGGTCAATTATGTCAAGTGGCTCGTGGGCAGGAAAAATTCCTGGTGCAGAACCAACCGGCTTCTCTCCTTGGGCAAAACAATATTTCCAATCTACACTTGGAGGTAAATGGACAGCACCAGCAGTAGTAAACTGGGAAGATGTCTCCACAAAAGGAACACAATTCTTACTTGATCAAGCAAATTCACCACTAGGACAAAACAACCAAGCCATTCGTGTGAATTTACCCGGAAAGAAAACTCCTGTAAACACACCTGCTTCTGGTAGTTTTGAATTCTGGGGCGGCCAAAAAGATGAAATGGATACAAATATGGTAACAGACGTTGATTTAACAGGAAAAGCATCAGCTACTCTAACATTTGATGCATGGTATGATATTGAAGAACAATGGGATTTTGGGTTTGTCCAAGTATCGACCGATAATGGTGCCACTTGGAAATCATTAGGTAATGCACATACACGATCAGATGTTGTCTCTGAAGGATACCCATCAATCTTAACATCTATGCCTGGGTTTACTGGTAAATCCAATGGTTGGGAACCACAGTCTTTTGACCTATCAAGTTATGCAGGTCAAAAAATCAAACTTCGCCTTCGCTATGCAACTGATTGGGGTACCTCATTTGTTGGATTCTTTGCAGATAACATCAAGGTGGTCGCAGATGGCAAAACAGTTTTAGAGGATGGTGGAGAAAATACAACCTCTCCGTTTGCATTAAATGGATTCACAAAAATGGATGGAAATAAACTTACAAACCATTACTATTTACTAGAATGGCGAAACCATAAAGGGGTCGACGAGGGTCTAGCCCATATTAAACGCGGTAATTCATTAATGAGTTATGATGGTGGTTTAGTAGTCTGGTATGTTGATGACAGCTATACTGACAACTGGACTGGTATTCACCCAGGCGACGGCTTCCTAGGCGTTGTCGATGCTCACCTTGGGTCTAGTATAAAATTAAGCAATGGGAATGAAGCTATCTCACGTTTTCAAGTCGCAGATGCTGCATTTGGATTAAATCCTACATCAGGATTAAATATTAGTTATCCTACTTACTCGATACTCTTCCCGAGTCAAGAAGCTGTGTCACTTTTTGATGATAGTAAATCTTTCTTAAATCCATTTATGCCGGATGCGGGCCGAAATATCGGTAACTTCGGACTAAAAGTCCGTGTAAACGGACAAGCCAAAGATAAATCAGTTGGATCTATCGTAATCTATAAGTAATTAAATGAGTCCCACCTTCTTACTCTAGAAGGCGGGACTTTTTTAGGGTCGAATTGTAACTCTCGTGCCATTTGGTACTATAT
>NZ_JBALSN010000106.1:0-3034 GCF_036966985.1 Neobacillus drentensis
GGGGTATTTTTGCTTGATGCAAAGCCAGAATGGGTTGTAAAAGTATATGGGCGAAATCATGAGGAACTAAAGAAGGAAATTGAAGTATATAAACGATTAGGAAATCATAAAAGTTATTCTACTCTGTATGATTATGGGGAAAATTATTTAATCTTAAAAAAGCTTGAAGGTATCACTTTGTTTGATGCCCTGGTAAAGGGGGTTCCAATTCCTGAATCAGTTATTAAAGATATTGATTCCGGTTTAGATTATGCAAGGTCAGTTGGATTAAATCCCTATGATGTCCATGGGAAAAATGTCGTCATGTTTGAGGGCAGAGGATATATTGTTGATATATCCGATTTTTATAAAAAGGGATTTTGTAGGAAATGGAAAGATTTAAAAAAAGCTTATTATAAGATTTATTTGCCATATATATATAAATATCATCCACCAATCCCTTTTTTAATGGTTGATGCAATGCGGAAAGGATATCGGATGTATCGTCGTTTGAAGAAGAAAGGCTAAAAAATAATAAAATTTAGCGAGGTGTAATTATGGATGACCGTCAGTTTCGAAACGCAATGGGGAAATTTGCNNNGAATGACTGCGAATGCCTTTATCTATGTTTCGCTTAATCCAAAACTTGTTGTCATTTCGATTGCTGAAAAAGCACAAATGCTTGAAAAAATAAAACAAAGCAAAAAGTTCTCGGTCAATATACTTGCTGCGAAACAACAAGAATTATCAATGATATTTGCGGGGCAGTTAAAAAATCAACAAGAAGTAGCGTTTGAACGTCTTGAAGGAATCCCGGTTTTACCAGGAGCTGTGGCTCAAATTACATGTGAAGTATCGGCTGAGCATGTGGAAGGAGACCATACCCTTTTTATAGGCCGGGTAACTAGTATTAACCTGGAGGATTCGGACCCGCTAATTTATTTTAGTGGAAAATATCGATCGCTTGTAGATGAGTAAATAAAGAATCAATCAGTTTCGTAAGTTTTTTACTATATTTTAAAAGAAATTTAAAAAATAGATTCAAATACCTTCGANNACCTTCGAATTACTGTGAAATTTTACTTAATTAGAAACTATTAAAAAATGCGCTGATATCTTCAGGGCATTTTTTGTGTGTTTTCGCGAAATAATGAAGTTTAGTCTAAAAATAAAAAATATTTAGAATATATTGACAAGTAAATATTACCTATGTAGAATTACAGTTAGTGAAGAAAAGCGCTTTTTTTACCGATTTTTACAATCTATAGATTAAAAAATGTTTCATTAAAATTTTAGTTAAGTGAATGTAAAATTTTAATGCTGTTGTTTTTGAAGGCCAACAAAAGCGACAGTTTCTCGCTCGATAATGCAATTAATGAAAGCGGATTCATTTGTTCTCCTGTATCATGGGTGATAGTTTATGAAATATAAGGGAGGTTTATCAATGGCAGTAAAGACAATCAGCAGAAATTTTCTAAAGTTTTTGGTTGTTATTCTTGCATTCCAAGATGTAGCTGCAGGGGTAGCAGGATCAATTATGGCAGACATAATTAAGGCATTTCCACAATATGACCCCACGATCGTTATGTTGGTTGCTACCTTTCCAGGATTAATTCAAATCGTTCCTGCACTCTTTTATGGTAAACTTTCCAAAACATTCAAGAAAAGAACGCTGTTATTTGTCGGTTTGAGTCTTTTCATCATCGGCGGAGTTCTTCCAACGTTTATGGATAATCTATGGCTGATTATTGCTATGCGGGGGATTCTAGGTTTAGGTGTTGGGATTACTATGCCGTTATCGGTCGATGTTATTACCGATTTCTTTGAGGGTAGAGAAAGAGATTTCTTGATTGGATTTGGTACTTCAACGATTGCGTGTATTGGAGCAATATTCTTTCAATTAGTGGGTGGGATTTTAGCCGACGCCTATGGCTGGCATTATGGTTTCTTAACGTATCTATTCCCAATCTGGATCCTTGCAATCACAATCCTTTACCTGCCTGAGCCTGAAAAGAAACAAGCTCTCGAAGCTGCTGGATCTCAATCCAGTCAAAAGGTTAAATTACCAAAAGCAATCTATTGGGTAAGTCTTGGACAGATCTTTTATTCTGCACTAATTTTTGGCTATGTGACAAATATGTCGGTTGTAATTCAAGCGGATAAGCTAGGTAATGCAACAGAAGCAGGTATGGCTATATCGATATTTACTTTTGGCACTCTGATAGCAGGGTTCTTATTCGGAAAGATTAAACACAAGCTTCCAACCATGTATTTACCCCTTGCAGTTTTTATTACAGGGATTGGGATGGCCATCTGTTACTTCTCTCCTACACTAATTATGATTTTTATTGGAAGCGTAATTGGTGGTTTTGCAATGGGAATTGGCCTTCCAGGGGTATTCACAAGGGTTTCTGAACTAACTCCTGTTGGTGCTTCCTCTAGTGTCGGATTAGTAGTTGCTGGCCAAGGGATAGGTGGAATCTTGGGGCCATTTGGATTCCAGATGATTCAGACCCTATTTAACCAAGATATTGGTAGATTCCCATTAGCGGTTAGTGCAATTGGATTATTTGTATTAGCTTTAATTTGGGCAATTTCGGTAAAGAAACCGAACCGAGACATGGGGGTTACTATAAGTCAATAAAATTTAACTGGAGCTAAAATGATGNNAAACATAGGTAAAATTATAGTTAGTTAATGAAAGCGCTTTTAATGCCGATATTTCTACTATTTTAGTAGTATTTATGAAGAACTAGAATTTTACCATTAAGATAATTATGATTAAAAATTATTTTTCAAAGTGAGGGTAAGGATATGACAGCTCTTGAAACAAAGAAGGTTCCAACAGGAAACTATCAATCATTTATTCATGAAGGCGGTAAAAACTCCTCCGAAACCATTATTTTTCTTCATGGGAGCGGACCAGGGGTAAGTGCTAAATCAAACTGGCAGCACATATTACCACATTTCAATGAGAATTTTCATGTGGTGGCACCAGATATTTTCGGTTTTGGAAATACAGATCATCCTGAGTCATACCCCAAAAATGGGGGAG
>NZ_JBALSN010000106.1:3073-22686 GCF_036966985.1 Neobacillus drentensis
ACCCCAAAAATGGGGGAGAGTGGATGAATGAGAGAATTAAGCAGGTTTTGGCCCTCATGGATGAATTAGGGGTAGAAAAAGCTCACTTAGTTGGAAACTCTCTTGGTGGTGTCATTGCCCTACATCTACTAATGTACGCTCCTGAACGTTTTGATCGTGTTGTATTGATGGGAGCAGGAGGTGGTTTAACAGAACCTACCCCTGAACTTGCTAAATTGGCAAACTTTCATAAAGATCCAAATCCAGTAGCCTTTAAAAATTTATTAAGTTGGTTTTTATATGATAAAAGTATCCTAGAAGATGAGTTGGAAAAGATTGTAGCAGAACGATTAGAGTTATTCTTAAAGCCGGAAGTTCGCAAATCTTACGAAGAAAATTTTTCAAAATCACATTTATCTGATATGCTCGTCCCGCCTTCAGCTCTAAAACAGATGGACCATCAAATATTACTTATTCACGGACATGCGGACCGGTTTGTACCGCTCCAAAGCAGCCTTTACGTAATGGACTATTTGCCAAATGCACAGCTGCATGTCTTTAAGCGCTGCGGACATTGGGCGCAAGTGGAGCAAAAAGAAAGATTTATCAAACTCACTTCGGATTTTTTCAATGGTGAACTGTAGATATTTAGGGAAAAGAACCAAAGAACAGACCGTTGATTCCTAATATTTTAGTAGATAGAATGAGGATAGAATCTTTCTTTCAAAAAATGTGAAAATGCCATTGTTGAGAGCACTACTAAAAATTAGAGGGGTAAGTGTATATGAAAATAGAAAAGGCATATCGCTATATAAAAAGACAAATTATTGAAGGGAGCTGGGAACCCGAAACAGTCATTAATGTAAATGAAATATCTGAAAAATTAGCTATAAGCCGGACTCCCATTCACAAGGCATTATCCAAGCTGGAACAAGAAGGGTTCGTGTCAATTATTCCCCAAGTGGGGGTTTTTGTAAAAAGACCCGACCCATATGAGGTGTTGGAACGTTTATTGGTCTGTGCCAATCTCGATGCATTAATGACTGAGCAGGCGGCATTAAATCTGAATGATGAAGACTTTACTTACCTGAAAAGTACCCTAGAGAAGATGGACAATTTGGATTTGTCTCCAGATGATTATTCCAAGCTCAATATTGATTTTCATCGAACGATATATGAAGCTTCTAAATTAACCTATACGTTTAATTTGGCAACACAGCTTTGGGACTACCTGAATTTTGTAGGAAATCCAGATGATTTATTTACTAAGGACCGAAGAAAACAATCACAATCAGAGCATTGGATGATTTATTTTTATCTGAAAGAAAAGGACAGTAGGATGGCCAAAGGACTAATGGAAAAACATATGCGTCGAGTGGCTAAGCTGGTAGGAGAGGAATATCAGGATATTGATTTAAATCAGCGTGTGTTTAACTAAATTTGTGCGTTTTATGGAAAATGAAACTACTATTATGGTTGTGGGGGGTACTAAAATGGAACAAAGCGTCTTGGACACAAAAAAAGAATTGGTGGAAAAAGCCCGGTCTCTGATTCCAAAATTACGTGAATTTGGGGAAGAAATTGAAAAGACTAGTTCATTACCCAAAGCCATTATTGATGATTTGCAAAATGAAGGGACGTTAAAAGTCTTACGTCCACATCTATTTGGCGGTTATCAAACAAATATGCGGACATATACAGAGGTTGTTACTGAAATATCCCGTGGAAATGGTTCGGCAGGCTGGTTTGTCGCACTTAGTAATATTAGGGATTATATGATTTCTTATACGTTTGGAGAAAAAACTTTAAGTGAAATTTACAAATCAGGGGAAGATGTCGTATTAGCTGGGAACTTTAAACCAATAAAATGTGAAATCAAAAAGGTAGATGGCGGTTATTTTATCGAAGAGGCGCAGTGGCCTTTTGTTTCAGGTAGTCCACATGCTGACTGGTGTTACTTCGGGTTTCCAATCTTCGATGAAAACGGCGGTGTAGAAATGGCCATTATGGTTATTCCACGCGATGAATTAGAAGTTCTTGACGACTGGTATGTAATGGGTTTAAAGGGATCAGGCAGTAACAGCTGTAAAATTAAAAATGCGTTTGTACCGGATCACCGTGTGTCACTAGATCGCTTGGCCAGTAAAGGGCATTACCTCATAGAGCCTCTTAAAGAGGTTGCATTGTACAGGTCTTCCTTTGTTCCTTCCCTAACTTTATCCATCGTCGCACCTGCGCTTGGACTAGCAAAAGCCGCAATGGATTTATATATGGAAAGGCTTCCAAAAGCAGGTATAGGTAATACTTTCTATAACAAGCAAGCCGAAGCAGCAATTACCCACCACCAGGTTGCACAAGCACAGCTAAAAATTGATTCAGCAGAAATGCATCTTTATCGTGCGGTTGACAAAATTGATGCATATGCTGATCAGGGTCTAGTAATGGATAAAAATGAAATCGTTAAGGTAAAAGCGGACTTTGGTTATGTAAATCAATTATGTAAAGAAGCAATTGATCTTCTTGTAGCTGGGGTCGGTTCTATGTTTACCTATGAAACAAACCCTCTCCAAAGAGTCTATCGTGATTTTCTAACGATGCATTTACACGGCTTCATCACACCAACAAGTTTAATTGAAACCTATGGAAGAGTCTTGTGTGGACAAGAGCCAAATACTTATTTTGTTTAAGCTCGAATCTATTATGCTATGAAAAAAGTAAACGTGCAGGTTTAATTATCTAATAATTTATAATAGTAGTTTTAAATTGAATTTTATAAAAACAGGAGGCGTAATAAAAATGAGTTTACCTGAAATCGCAAAATTAGGGCACGTGGCGTTAGTTTCATCAGATCTTGACAAATCACTTTGGTTCTTTAAAGAACTAATTGGTCTTGAAGAAACAGAAGTGGTTAACGGAACTCATTATTTACGAGCATGGGGTGATTTTGAACATCACACACTTTCAATTACTGGTGGCGAAAAGTCCTATGTCGATCACATTGCCTGGCGAACAAAACGTCCGGAGGATGTTGAAGGATTTGCCCAACTTCTAAAAGAAGCAGGGACAGAGGTGAATTGGATTGATGCGGGTGTAGAAGCTGGTCAAGGAAGTGCAATTCGCTTTCAATTACCAAGTGAACATCGCTTTGAAATTTACTATGACATGGAAAAAACATTAGCAGAGCCGTCCAAACGGTCAGTGTTAAAAAATCAGACTTATAAATCATGGGCGCGCGGGGTTTCTCCTCGAAGAATTGATCATGTCAATATCCTTACGTCATTGAAGGCAAATGTCATTTCTGATTATTTAATAGAAAAGCTAGGTTTTAAAATGAGGGAATGTGTTCAAGCTCCAGATGAATCTTTAATTGGTGCGTGGTTAAGTGTCACACCATTGGTTCATGATATTGCGGTTAGCCATGATCCATTTTCGCCATCAACCCATCAAATACACCACATTGCATACTGGCTTGATAATGCACAAGACCTCCTTAGGGCTGCTGATATCTTAGCTGAACAAGGCATTAAGTTTAAGGGTCCAGGTAAGCATGGTATCTCACAAGCTATGTACCTATATGTTGTAGACCCAGGCAGTGGGATCCGAGTGGAGTTGTTTACAAATGGGTATTTAATTTTTGAACCGGATTGGGAGCCAATCGTGTGGACTTTAGATGAAATGGATGTTGGCTTCACCTTCTGGGGTGACCAAACGGATACACTTCCTGAAAACAATCCGACGATCGAAGCATAAAAGTTTAATAGAAAGCTAATTCACACAATCTAGGAAAGCAGAAAGGGGTCATTATAATGGATGATCGATTATTCCGAACCGCAATGGGGAAATTTGCAACTGGTGTTACCGTGATTGCAACAGATGTGGAGGGAGAAGTTCATGGAATGACGGCAAATGCCTTTATGTCTGTGTCACTCAGTCCGAAGTTGGTTGTCATCTCAATTGGTGAAAAAGCAAAAATACTCGAGAAAATAAAACTAAGCCAAGCATTTTCAGTCAATATTTTAGCAGCAGATCAACAAGAACTTTCAATGATTTTTGCTGGACAGATAAAAGAGCCGCGGGAAGTCAGTTTTGATCGTCTTGATGGCAAACCTGTCCTGGCTGGGGCGGTTGCACAAATTTCCTGTGAAGTATCAGCAGAGCATGTAGAAGGGGATCATACACTGTTTATTGGAAAGGTTACTGATATTAAGCTTGGGGATGCTGAACCACTGCTATTTTACAGCGGTCGTTACCGTACTTTATTAGAGGATACACCTGTTCCATCCAACTAAAAATCACTTGTATAAATGAAGTATGAAGGCTCCTTGTATTTAGTTATGTGAGGAGTCTTTCTTTTAACCTCTATTTAGAGAGGGGGAAGTAAATTGGCTAACTTTTCAAAAGCATATAAACCTAACACTACAGAAGATGGGAATAAAAAAATTGTCTCAACCTCAGCAGCTTTTGGTTTCCTGAGGAAGGGGTTAATCGAGAATCTTGGTACTAAAAGGGCAAAAGGGTTTCTGCTTCGTTACGGTTGGAATTTAGCTGTTAGTGATGCTGAAGAAGCAATGAAAACTAGCTCCTCCATCAATGACCTTCTTAATCAAGCATCGATTCTACATTTAAGTACAGGACATATTAGAGAAATTCAATCCGAAAGAATTATCGAAATGAGTGATTCAGAAACGATAAAATCAATCCTTGGCAAGGGAAAATGGATAGATTCATTTGAGGCAATTGAGCATTTAAAGCATCATGGCAAATCGGACATTCCTGTATGTCATACATTGACAGGTTATGCAAGCGGATATATGTCTACTGTTTGCAGGAAAAGTGTCATTGTTAAGGAGATCAGCTGTATTGCCAAGGGGGATGCTGAATGCTGTTTTGAGGCAAGGATGCAGGAAGATTGGGGAACTGAAATTCAAGAGGAGCTTAAGTTTTATCATGAATCGAATATCATAGAAGAACTTGAGTATACGTACGAACAATTGTTAGAGCAACGGAATTATATCGAAACGGTGTCAAAATTTCATAAAAAATTAACAGAAAGTGTTTCGAATGGCAGCAATCTTCAGGATATTGCTGATAGCTCATATAAACTATTGCGAATACCAATTTCGATTGAAGATTTGAGCTTCCAAAAAATTGTTTACGCAGGGATGAACGAAGAGGAATATATTCGTCTCAATAAAAACTTAAAAGAAAACTTAATTCGGAAAAATAGGAATAACCATAACTTGCTACCTCTATTTAATGAGACGACAAGAATAAAAACTGATAATCAGGAACGGCTGATTACCCCAATTGTTGTGCAAAAAAAGGTAATCGGTTATTGTACATTTCTTTATTTAAAGGATGCAGTGAAAAGTGCTGAAAACGATATTATGTTTATTGAGAGGGTTGCAAATGCTGCCTCCTTGTATCTTTTGAACGAAAAAACGAGTTTTGAAGCACTTGAAAAAATGAAGGGTTATTTCTTAGAACAAATATTAAAGGGCCAATATTCCACCAGCGCGGAAGTCATAAAGCGTGGACGGCATATGGGCTTTGATCTCGAGAAACCATTTTATATCGCAGCTATTGATTATAAAGAAAAGGGAAAGACCACACAAAATAGCTTTGATCACTATGACCAAAAGTTAGAGACAATTGCCAAGTATCTCGATATTCAGGGATATAAAGCGTTAATTGGTCAATATGAGGGTAAGATTATTATGCTGATACCTGAAAATGCAAAGATTTTTCCTACAATTGAAAAAATTTTTAGACATTTAGAAACGACCTACCCTTACTGCCAATTTAAAATTGGAATTAGCGATAAGTCAGAGGATATTGAGAGTGTATTGGATTATTTGGAAGAGTCATTAATCGCATTAAGGATGTCTACGGATAAGAAAATAAATGGGTTTAAAGATTTAGGGATTGTGGGTGTCTTGATAAATTCAAAAAATGTGAGCGGGATTAAGAAAATCGCAAAACAAGAATTAGATCCGTTATATAAATTAAGTAATGGAAAACAAAAGGAGTTGCTGAAAACGCTCTATGTGTTTTTATCAAATGGTGGAAAACTCCAGCAAACCATGGATGATCTTTCTCTGTCCATGAGTGGACTCATGTATCGAATCAATAAGATTGAAACGCTAATAAATAAAGACTTGCGGGATTCAACCCAAAGCTATCAACTTCTGCTGATACTGGATTCATTAATGGCATTAGGAGAGTTAGAAATATAATAATCTACGAGAGCAGTCCTAGCGGATTGCTCATTTTTATGGAAAATAGACAAAAATAACCTTCAAATCGGTGTGGGAAGTGAATTTACCAAGAAAATAACCAATAAAAACTACCTAAAAATACGAGGAAGTCAGATGGTTTTTTCTCTAGAATTTAAAGATGGAATTTTCTAAAATTTAACTATGCTTACTAGTTAATAAAAATGTAAAGGTTTTCATTGCGATGGATAATTGAAAGATAGTTTTATATATAGAAGGAGGAAATTTCAAAATGGTAAATATTACTCAACAAATAGTTCAAACGGATAACTTTGAAACATTTGTAAATCGTTCTGGTGAAGGCAATTCTGAAACGATTTTGTTTTTACATGGATCAGGGCCAGGCGTGTTCGCTTGGGCAAACTGGCGGTACGCTTTGGATTCATGCGGTGAAAAGTTTGACTGTATTGCTCCTGACCTGCTCGGTTTCGGACAAAGTGGTCATCCTGAGGCTCTTCCAAAGAATAGACAGGGATGGATGGATCTTTGGGTAAATCAGTTGATTGAACTGCTAGATGTCTTAGGAATTCAAAAGGCTCACGTTGTTGGTAATTCGTTAGGCTGTTCGATTGCATTGGAATTATTACTAGAATATCCTGAACGATTTGACCGAGTTGTCTTAATGGGACCTGGAGGGACACCAAATACAAAGATAAGTCTAGAACTTGGTCGTGCGAAAGGCTTTTACGACAATCCTTCTGAAAAGAATATGCGTCAAATTATGGGCTGGTTTGTCTATGATGTAGAAAAACTGGCACCTGAAATCGACTCACTTGCCGAAACGCGATATGAGACAGCGATGCGTCCTGAAATTCATCGATCCAATGAATCTATTTTTGCATCTGTTGCGGTACCAGTGCCTGTCACTGCTCTTAGACGAATTAATAATCCTATTTTACTTGTGCATGGACGTGATGACATGGTTTGCTCAGTTGAGTCTAGCTATTATCTACTGTCACATCTCCCAAATGTCCAATTACATGTATACGGTCAATGCGGTCACTGGACACAAATTGAGAATAAAGAAAGCTTTAATCAGTTAATTCAAAACTATTTTTCTAGTTTGATCTAATAAAGGAGGGCAAGAAGATGAATTTACCGGAGATTGCAAAATTAGGACATGTGGCGCTCGTTACACCCGATTTGGAAAAATCACTTTGGTTTTTCCGTGATGTAATCGGTTTAGAAGTAACCGAAGAAAAGAATGGAACCTATTACTTACGGGCATGGGGAGATTTTGAACATCACTCCCTGTCCTTAACTGCAGGTGAGAGAGGATACATCAATCATATCGGCTGGCGAACGAAACGCCCAGAGGATGTGGAGGGTTTTGCCCAATTGCTTGAAAAGGCTGGAACAGCCGTAAATTGGATTGAAGCGGGCGAAGAGGCAGGCCAGGGTAGAGCGATTCGTTTTAAGCTTCCAAGTCAGCATTCATTCGAAATCTACTATGATGTTGAAAAACCTAAAGCAGATGAAACAAGACGTTCGGTATTGAAAAATCAAACGTACAAAGCATGGGCTCGTGGCTGCTCTCCAAGAAGGTTTGATCACGTAAATATTGCTACTTCCATGGATGTCGGTGAAATTCTCAATTACTTGAGCAGCCAATTAGGGTTTAAGCTTCGTGAATATGTAAAATACCATGAAAAAACTACAGTTGCTGGCTGGATGAGCGTGACACCCTTAGTTCACGATATCGCTGTGATTTCAAGACCGCAAGCTGAAACACCGAACCAGCTTCATCATATATCATATTGGCTCGACAATGCTCAGGATATCCTAAGGGCGGCTGATATTCTTGCTGAAGAAGGCATTAAATTCATTGGACCTGGTAAACATGGTGTTTCGCAGGCATTTTATCTCTATGTGTGTGATCCGGGCAGCGGCTGCCGGGTAGAATTATTTAGCGGTTCTTACTTAATTTTTGAACCAGACTGGGAACCGGTTGAGTGGACTGAGGAGGATCATTCGATTGCCAACACCTACTGGGGAGAAACTGTAAGTGATAAGGAATTGAATAAACCAACTATCGAATCGTGATCTTTAAAGCTGACTCAGGAAGATAGTTTGAGTCAGCTTTTTTGAAGGAGAGGGACTCTAGTGACGGAAAGCAGAATCTATGAAACTGATATTGTTGTAATTGGCGCAGGAAATGCTGCGATGTGCGCCGCTATTGCAGCACGGGAAAATGGTGCCAGGGTCCTTGTCCTTGAAAAGGCACCAGAAGCAGAAAAGGGTGGAAATAGCACGTTTACCCACGGGTCGATTCGATTTGCCTATAACGGAGTAGAAGATCTAAAACAAATCATGCCTGATCTTACACCTGAAGATATCGAAGTTACAGATTTTGGGAGCTATACCGAGGAAGAGTTTTTTGATGATATGTGCCGGATTACAGATTATCGAACCGACCCTGAGCTTGCTTCCCTCTTAACAAGTAAAAGCTTTGAGACGATGAAATGGATGCAATCACATAAAGTAAGATGGGTACCTATCTACGGCCGTCAAGCCTTTAAGGTGGATGGCATCTTTAAATTTTGGGGCGGAATGATTGTAGAATCTGTCGGTGGCGGGACTGGTTTAGTCGAGGCCCTGCATGAAGAGGCAAAACAGCTCGGTGTTCAAGTTTTATTTAATGCAATGGCAACTAAACTTATTCACGATGATGAAGGAGTCCATGGAGTTATTTTTAAAGATAATGGAAAAACAACAGAAGTCCGTGCAAAAGCAGTGATCTTAGCATCTGGAGGCTTTCATGCAAATCCAGAAATGCGAACCCGCTATTTAGGACCCAAATGGGATTTAGCAAAAGCCAGAGGCAGCCGCTTTAATACGGGCGAAGGAATTCAGATGGCTTTAGATATGGGTGCTTTTTCCGCTGGAAACTGGTCAGGTTGTCATTCCGTTGGAGGGGATCGCTATTTACCGGAATTTACGGAAGGGTTCCAAAAACTCAGCTATCCTTTTGGAATTTTAGTCAATGCTGAGGGAAAGCGGTTTGTTGATGAAGGAGCCGATTTTCGCAATTATACCTATGCGAAATATGGGAAATTGATCCTCGAACAGCCAGAACAGTTTGCTTGGCAGATTTTTGACACGAAAGTAACAGGTCTTCTACGTGATGAATATCGGGGAAGAAAGGTTACTAAAGTAAAAGCCAATACATTAGAAGAATTAGCCGATAAGCTTGAAGGTGTTAATAAGGCCGGGTTTTTAAAAACGGTTAAAGAATATAACGAAGCTGTCCAAAAAGAAATTCCTTTCAATCCTAATATCAAGGATGGCCGTTCTACCAAAGGATTAAATGTTGAAAAATCCAATTGGGCCAATACATTGGATGAAGGGCCATTTGAAGCCTTTGCCGTCACATGCGGAATCACCTTTACCTTTGGCGGTTTAAAAATAAACACGAATACGGAAGTTCAAGATGTCTTATCCCAATCCATTTCAGGATTATATGCGGCTGGAGAACTTGTTGGCGGGTTATTCTACTTTAACTATCCAGGTGGAGCCGGCTTAATGGCAGGCTCGGTTTTCGGGAAGATTGCGGGTGAAAATGCTTCGCGATTTATCCACCAGGTTAAAGAAAAAGAAAAGATGGTTTGAAGGTAGAAGGTTGATAAAAGAAAAAGGGGTGCAAAATATGGAAAGTAATGTATTGGATGAAAACAAGACCGATTTGAGTCTGTTACTAAAAGGAGCAGAAAAGGTTGGAAAAATTGCAGAATCGGAAGCAATAGAAGCAGATAAAAACAAAACGGTTTCAAAAAATGTCATTGATGCGATAAAAGAGGCTCGATTATCTAAGTTGTTACTTCCAAAAAAATATGGCGAGCCACAAGTAAATTTAAGGGAGTATTCTAAGATTATCCGTACGGTTGGAAAATATAATATTTCCGCCGCTTGGTTAACATTTCTTTATTCCATTCATAATAGTTTAGTAGCTTTTATGACCAAAGAGGGAGCAGAAGAAGTTATCAATCAGGGGGGATTAATAGCAGATATTTTTGCTCCCATAGGAAAGGTAGAAAAAGATGGGGACGGTTATCGGATAACCGGCAAGTATAGTTTTGTAAGCGGGATTCTTTATAGTGACTGGGTGGCTCTTGCAGTGAAAATGAAGTTGGACGACAGCGAGGAGACAGAACTATGCATGTTGACATTACCGATTTCTGATGTACAAATAATTGAAAATTGGGATACGTTAGGACTCAGGGGTACTGGAAGTAACGAGGTAATTGTCGATAATGCCTATGTTCCAAAGCACCATCTAATACGGCTTACTGTTGCAGATCGTACAGGCAGACCTCCAGAAGGTTATGATAAAGACTATCCTCTTTATGATGTTCCATTTTTCTCATCTTTTTGTGTTGGATTTCCTATGGTAGCACTAGGTGGTGCGGAACGTTTACTGGAAGAATTTAAGAATCGAACGGAAAAGCGGGTTCGTTTAGGAGGAAAATCCGCAAAGGATTCTCGGCATCAGGGAGTACTTGCTGAATTAACGATTAAATATTACGAAGCAGAAGGACTATTGGACAAATATATTTCTTTATTAGAAGACTATGAAATGGGTAAAGAAGATAAACGTGGTGAATTTGCCGCGATAAGGGCGAAAATCACGAAAAACGTAGCGGACATTGCAGTGAAAATTTTATTGACACTTGGCGGATTTTCCGTGTTTAAAGGAGATCCAATTGAAATGTTCGTACGCGATATTTTGGTAGTGTGCACACACCGATCCAATCTTTACGAAGACTCGGTTGAAGCGTTCGGGAAGACACAATTTGGCTTTGATGTATCAATTAATGGTTAATTAGAAAACAGCAGTATAATCAAACACCTAATGAGGCGTAGCTTAAAAGAGGAGGAGGGAACTGCATGGAAACGATATATTTGAATCCTGACAATCTAGCGGACTATCAGCAAATGGCAAAACCTAATGTGATGGCCCTAGGATTTTTTGATGGAATTCATAATGGACACCGTGAAGTAATTAAAACGGCTTTTCAGAAAGCAAAAGAAAGGAATATTTCACTATCTGTGATGAGTTTCTTTCCGCATCCGAAAACCGTTTTATCCAATGGGAAAACACAGGTCGATTATTTAATGCCGCTTTCTGATAAGGAAAAGATATTTGCTGAGCTCGGTGTCGATATTTTTTATATTGTCGAATTTGACAAAGAATTTGCGTCGCTTTCCCCAGAAAAGTTTACCGCTAAATATTTAGTTGATCTAGGTGTCGTCCATGCAGTTGCAGGCTTTGATTATACTTATGGTTTTCGAGGAGAAGGAAATATGGACCGCTTGAAATACGATTCAGGCGGAATCTTGGATGTAACGAAAGTTAGTAAAGTGGAATATCAAGGGGAGAAAATAAGTTCAACTTGCATACGTGAAAAATTAGCATGCGGCAATGTCGATGAATTATCAGCATTTTTAGGACGCCCTTATGAAGTGACATGTGAATGGGACGGTAAGGCACTTAAAGTAAGGCCTCACTATACTTTACCTGCACCGGGAAGGTATGTCGTTACGGTAAGGGGATTATTTCATTCACAAGTGCTAGAAATGGAAGTGACGAAAGAAAAAGAATTGCTGCCACAAAAATCTGATTCAGAATTAGGTGCCAATCAAAATGGAAATCTTTCAATAATATGGCACGAGCAAATCCCCGAAACCATGCATGGTCCTTTTTATGGGGAAAATTGGTTGCGGGGTATTGTTCAGGTCGGATGAACAGATGTTTTTTAAGGAGGAAGAAATAGTGAATAAAACGAAAGAATTCCAAAATCTATTACGGAAGCCTGAATCATTTATTTTACCAGGTGCTTACGATGCCATGTCTGCAAGATTAATAGAAGAAATCGGTTTTCAAGCAATTTACGCAACAGGAGCGGGAATATCCAATGCCCAATTAGGATGGGCAGATGTAGGATTGACTTCCTTAAATGAGGTTGTTGATATTGTCACGCGAATGGCAGATGTGACGTCAATTCCGATTGTCGTCGATGCCGATACTGGCTTTGGTAACGCAATAAACGTAATACGGACCGTTCGAGAATTTGAAAGAGCAGGTGTCGCTGCAATCCAAATGGAGGACCAGATTTCACCAAAGAAGTGCGGGCATTTCAATGGTAAAGATGTGATTTCCAAGGAAGAAATGATCGGTAAAATCAAAGCTGCAGTCGATACAAGGAAAGATGAGAATCTAGCAATCATCGCCCGTACGGATGCATTAGCCGTAAATGGTATGGAAGATGCATTGGATAGGGCTAATGCTTATTCTGAGGCAGGAGCTGACATTATTTTTGTGGAAGCGCCGACCACCATTGATCAATTAAAACAAATTACCAGCTCATTAAAAGGGATCCCTCAAGTAATAAATCTCGTTGAAGGCGGTAAAACTCCGCTAATTTCTCTAAAAGAAGCAGAAGAAATTGGCTTTAAGATCATGCTTTGTGCGAATACGGTTCTTCGTTCAGCCATCAAAGGAATCACACAGTCCTTAAGAATATTAAAAGCAGAAGGATCACACGAAAATATTCACGATTTAATCTGTACTTGGGAAGAACGACAATCACTTTTTAAACTTAACCAGATTAAAGAATGGGAAAAAAAGTATTCAGAAAATCAGTCATTAGTAAAGTAGCAAACCAATTTTTTTAAAGAGGAGGACTCACAAGTGGGAAGAGAAGTAGATTATGACATTGTAGTTATTGGATGTGGAGTTGCCGGGACCTCAGCAGCATTATCTGCAGCTGAAACCGCTAAAAAAGTAAATAAAAACTTAAAAATCGCAATTTTGGAACGCGCTGATTATGAGCATAGGGGTGGAAATTCCCGTTGGACCGCCTCCTATATGCGGATGAAGAATCTCGATGAAGTTGCTGATAACTTTGTAGAAGACATGCTGGCTTTTTCAGACAACTACTCCGATCGAGAGTACATAGAAACTCTCGCCAAAGACGCAGGAAGCACCCTTCGCTGGGTACAGGAAAAAGGAGTCGATTTTGACTACCTGCCTACGATGTTTTTAACTGCTTCAAGGCCTCGTTTACTGCCAGTAGGCGGGGGGCGTGCCATTGTCGACACACTATCGCGGCGTGCAGGTGGACTTGGTGTAGAAATAATTTATGAGGCGACCGCATGGAAATTACTTCTTGATGACGAAGGTGTTGTGAATGGATTAATGGTGCGTGTCAAAGGTGGAACCTCGCTGCAATTAAAAGTAGGAGCCGTCGTATTAGCCTCCGGAGGGTTCCAAGGCAATCAAGAGATGATGGCCCAGTATATCGGCAGAGACGCACATAAAATCCGGACGGTCGCTGAGGGTGGTTTATTTAATAAGGGTGAAGGAATCCGAATGGCAATGGAGATCGGAGCAAAAACAGCAGGTCAGTTTGACTCTTTCCATGCTGAGCCAGTCGACCCAAGAAGTAAACGGGAAGAAGCGGCTGTTATGACCTACCCATACTTTATTTTAGTCGATCAAAATGGCAAACGGTTTGTTGATGAAGGAAAAACTACCGTCGACGAGCAATATGAGGAGGTTGCAAGGACTATTTTCCATGACCTTCCTGGTCACATTGCCTACATGATCGGTGACCAAAAGATGTTTGAAATTCCAAACTATGAACGGGCTGTAGAAACCGATAAACCAGCAATTGTCGCCGATACTCTCGAAGAGTTGGCCGAAAAAATTGGCATCCCAACGGAACAATTAAAAGTGACCGTAGAAACCTTTAATGCTGCTGTTCAGCCAGGCAAATTCCATTGGGATAAAAAGGACGGGAAACAGGCAATTGGAATTACACCACCAAAGTCCAATTGGGCGATTCCAATTGATAAGGCACCGTTTATTGCGTATCCCATTGTCTGCTCCAATGTTTTCACGAATGGCGGACTAGCAACCGACACTAACGGGCGCGTCTTATCTCAAGATCAAGATCCGATTCCGGGATTATATGCTGTCGGAGAAACAGCTGGTCTATATTACGGGAAATATCCAGGCGGGACATCAGTGTTAAGGGGCCTAGTTTTTGGCCGCCGTGCCGGTAATCATGCCGTAGCTTACGTAACTGATTTAAAGAAATTAGAAGTTTAGTTGGAAAGGATGAGATTATTGGATCTAAAAAACAAGGTAGCCTTAGTGACGGGGGGAGGCAGGGGGATCGGCAGAGAAACCTGTTTACTTTTATCGAAACAAGGCGCTAAAGTAGCTGTTTTTTCTGACAATCATGTTGAAAGCATTGAAACTGCTCTTTATATAAATGAACAACTCGGCGGTGAAGCAATTGCACTTATTGGAGATGTTCGCTCTGAAGAAGACATTAATCGAGTGGTTCAAGAAACCCGAGAAAGATTAGGTTCCATTGATATATTAATCAATAATGCCGGTGTGATGATGCTTAAGCCATTCAATGAAACAACGATCAAGGAATGGGACTTTGTCCAAGATGTAAATATTCGTGGAGTCTATTTATGTGCTCGAGCAGTGGTGCCGGAAATGATGGAAAACCGAAATGGTGTGATTATCAATTTATCTTCGATTTGGGGAACAAAGGGTGGTCCTGACAGAAGTGCCTATATTACGTCGAAATATGCGGTCATCGGATTTTCCAAAGCCTTGGGGGAAGAATTAAAGCCTTACAAAATTAGAGTTAACGCAGTTTGTCCAGGTCCTGTTGATACAAAAATGATGGAAGATCTTGCTCCAGATGCAAATAAAAACAATTGGTTACATCCTCGTGACCTTGCCAATGTTATCGTCGATTTATGTTTGCCAAAGAGTGTCGCTGTTACTGCTACTGCAATTGAAGCATTTGGTAACGGGCGGCCAGTAAATTTATAAATTTTTCTAAACCTTGAAGGGGGAAATTTTCATGACAAAATTAATTCCGGCTATTGAATCAAAAAATATTAGTCTAGCACTTGCAAATAAAATGCTAGAGGCAGCATTAGTAAAGGGAGAAGAACTGGGAATACCGTTTAGCATTACAATTGTCGACCGCGTGGGAAATTTAAAAGCATTTGCTGCAATGGATGGTGCACCAGTGCTAAGTTTGGAAATCTCACAAAATAAAGCATTTTCTGCGGCTACCTATAATAGAGCAACACACGAATGGTACGACAGACTAAAGGATGATCCACCATTACTGCATGGTATTGTTCATACGCCAAGACTGATTATCTTTGGCGGCGGCTATCCAATCAAAATCAATAATGAACTGATTGGCGGGGTAGGGGTAAGTGGTGGACATTATACTCATGATATGCAGGTCTGCCAAGCAGCGTTAGAAGTGCTAAATAACCTAGAGTAAGAGGTGTGTTGACCCATGGAAACCTTTGATTTGATTATTTTAGGCGGCGGATTAGCGGGGATGTGCGCAGCTGTTGAGGCAGGTGAAGCGGGTGCGCATGTCCTGCTCCTTGAAAAGCAGGATGAGCTTGGCGGCAGCACTGTCCTTAGCTCAGGGTATATGGCCTTCGCTGGAACAAATATGCAAGATATGGCGGGAATTACCGATTCTATTGAATCATTAATAGATGACATGATTGAGGTGGGCGGTGGAGTAAATGATCAGGCACTTATAGCGGCATACGGCCAGCGTCAATTAGAGTCATTTACATGGCTAGTTCAGCACGGTGTTGAGTTTCGATCACTTGAAGCGGTGAGTGGTCACAGTGTTCCGCGTGGCCACATTATTGATCCGCATCAAGCAATACAGACACTTTACCGACGGGTGAAGCAGCTGCCAAACGTGGAAATCCTATTGAATGCACCGGCAAAAAGGCTTTTGAAAAACCAGGACGGACGGGTTGATCGTGTTTTATATGAAGTTGACGGGACGGAAGCTTCTGCTCACGCTTCTAAGGGAATCATTATTGCTTCAGGCGGGTTCGCCAAAAGTGAAGAGCTTCTAGCACAGTTTGCTCCCCAGTTAAAGGGAGCATTAAGAATTGGCGGCCGTGGGAATCATGGTGATGGAATACGAATGGCATGTGAGCATGGGGCCTGGCTAATGGATCTACCTTACTTGAATGGGACGTACGGATTTCATCCCACAGCCGCTGGGCCAGTTAAGTCACAAGGGTTAGCGTTTTATAAGGGCGCGATCATGGTCAACCAACTTGGAAAAAGATTCGTTAATGAGTCGATCTCTTATAAATTATTGGGGAAGGCCGCTTTCGAGCAGCCAGATTGTGTGACCTTCCAAGTTTGGGACCAAACCGTAATGAACAAGAGTGTCCATGATGATCCACTCTATGACTTAGAGTTACTGAAACGGCGCCGTCTTCTTTATCAAGCTGACACTTTGGAGGATTTGGCAGATTGTATTGATGTGCCGCTTGAAGTGTTAGAAGAAACAATCTCCAGATACAATCAAGGGATTCGGAATGGGGAAGACCCTGATTTCGGCAGGAAGTCATTAACACATAACTACGGAAATCCTACTCCTATTGAAAAAGCACCGTTTTATGCATTTGAGTCCACAGTTGCCATGCTGGCAACTTATGCAGGGGTGTCCGTGAACACTAAGGCACAGGTGGTAAATCCTTTCGGAGAGCCTATTTTAGGATTGTTTGCGGCCGGTGAAGTGACAGGCGGATTTCACGGAGCGGGGTATATGACCGGCAGCTCTTTAGGCAAGTGTGCGGTATTTGGACGGATAGCCGTCCAAGAAGCATTAAAAGAGGTAACTTTAAAATAAATTTAGATGTTTGTGGATAGATTTGCATGATCGCTCCGATTAGGGTTCGAGCATTGAATGGATTTAAAGATTTGTTCATTGAGGAGAAATTGGAAAATCATTCATTGAACAGAAACTGAGGAGACGCACATCGGGGAGATTTACGATTCGCCCATTAAATAGAAGAATCCGCTCATAAGTTTGTTAAATTCGCTCATAAAATTGTAGAATTCGCCCATAGAATCGGATTCGCTGATAGAATCCGAGAATTCGCTGATAGCACATCAGTATTCGCTGATAGAATCCAAGAATTCGCTGATAGAACATCAAAATTCGCTGATTGAACTCAAAAATTCACCGGAAAATGAAAAAGGTCCACCAACCAAACCTGAAAACTCGATGATAAACCAGTAAAATTCACCGAAGCTTTTCCGATATTCAAAGTTTTCTCTGAAATTTCACTAAAAAGGAGGTAGATTTCATGAAAATCTGGCATCAGAGTTTAACTACGATTGATAAGGTACCCCAATACCGGGATGCGATCATGAACCACCTGCGAAAAATCGCACGTCCAGACGTTGAGGTTGTATTGCATGGGATGTCGGAAGAAACTTATCCTACGCATTATCCCGGTCATTTTATCACCCACTCCTACCTTCAAAATCTACACCGCGAGCAGTTCGTCCGTGCCGCACTCATGGCTGAGGCCGCAGGATATGATGCGATGTTTATCGGGACCATTCCAGACGTGGGTCTTCTCGAGGCTCGCACGCTGGTAGATATCCCTGTGGTCGGTTATGGGCAAGCTTCCTTCCATATAGCATCCATGCTGGGTGACCGGATTGGAGTAGTTAATTTTTTAACCCCATTGGCGGATGAGCTTAGACAAAACGCTGCCCGCTATGGTCTCGGTGAGAAGCTTGGACCAATTGTTCCGCTAGAGTCAGGTTTTGACGATGTCCTTGCCGGTTTTAATAATCCTGAACCTGTTATAGAGGCTTTTAAAAGGGCTGCTGAAACAGCCATATCTCAAGGGGCCGATGTTATTGTGCCAGGGGAAGGCCCGATGAATGTTTTCCTTGCTACCTTTGGAATCTCAAGGATTGGCGACGTGCCTGTGGTCGATTCTTTTGGCGCTGGGATCAAGATGTGCGAATCATTAGCGGACCTAAAAAGGGTATCCGGAGTTTATATGACCCGGTGTGGCTACTACAATTCAAAACCACCGGCAGAAGCAGTTGCGAGATTACGAGAAATGTATGGATTAGACCCATACCCTAATCCTAATAACCAACGAGGATTAGCAGTGAGGGCAGGAGTAGAAGTAAAAGGTTAATCAAATAAAAAGACAAGAGGTGAACAAGAGATGCATATCGTCGTATGCCTAAAGCATGTTCTGGATCCGGAAATTACTCCACGATATTTTCAAATTGACCCAGAGACCAATCGTCCAGAAAATGGAGATTCCGATATGGTTCTGGATTCATTTGCTGAGAATGCGCTTGAATTGGCTATTCAACTTAGAGATAAAACACCTGGAGCTACGGTGACTGCCATCTGTCTAGGTGATGAATCTTCAGAGGAGGTGCTGCGCCGAGCATTTGCCTTCACAGCAAATGCGGCCGTACGTGTATGGGATTCGGAGTGGGAAAATCTCGACGGCCAGGCCGTTGGCCATATCCTTGCGCAAACAATAAAAAAACTTGGGGGAGCCGAACTTGTACTGACCGGCTATCAAGCAAGTGACATTGAGGAGGGGCTGGTCGGTCCGGTCATCGCCGAAGAACTTGGAAGCCCCTGTTTAACGCTTGTCTCTGACCTTGAACTGGATGACGATAGTGTGAAATCTACCTGTGAAGCAGAAGGTGGATATACGGTAGTGAGCGTACCCTTTCCTGCTGTTTTTACCATTATTAGTGCAGAGACAAACGTTCCGCGTTTGCCGAAGGTCAAAGATATTCGCCTTGCCAGAAGCAAACCAATCACGATATTTGAAGCTGAAGATCTTGAGTTAGATAAAGTCCGTTGTCAACCCGGGGTAATATTGGAGCGGGCCTACGTCTTAAATAGAGATGTCAATTGTGAGATCCTGTCTGGCAGTGATGGCTCAGAGGTGGCTGCTGAATTGACTGAAAAACTCTTGGCACTCAAAATTCTATAGGGGGTACGCAAACTTATGTCTAAAATTCTTATCTTCGCAACTCAGCAAGGAGATTCGCTAACTTCCGGGGCCAAGGAAGCACTGGCATTCGGCAGTCGATTGGCTAGTGCCACTAGTGGTAGTGTCGAAGCTGTCTTGGTTGGATCTTCGAATATGTCAGGTGCCACGGAAGCCATTGCCTGCGGGGCTAGCAAAGTGTATACCGTTAATAACCCGATGCTTGCTGAATACCAGGTTGAATTGTTTGTGGATAGTTTATTAAAGGTTTTCCACCAATCAGGTGCCGATGTGCTGCTCCTCTCCTTCGACAGAATTGGCAAGGATATTGTGGGTCGCCTAGCGACGAGCATTGGCGCATCTGCCATAACAGAAGTTACTGATTTTAGAACGGAAGACACAAAGCTCACATGGATCCGGCCAATTTATGGTGATAAGGCATATGGTGAGTATTCAACCACACGTCCAAAGGTGGTTGTGGGCATTCGGAAAAAGAGTCAGGAA
>NZ_JBALSN010000106.1:22785-25929 GCF_036966985.1 Neobacillus drentensis
AGATTTGCAGTCCCTAGCAGAGTTATTGGGCGGGACAGTTGGAGCATCAAGGGCAGCCTGTGACGCCGGGTGGGTTCCCTCTAATCTTCAGGTAGGTCAAACTGGAGCCGTTGTCACACCAGACCTTTATATTGCAGTCGGAATTTCTGGTGCGAGTCAACATCTAGCAGGAATTACCAATGCGAAGACTGTTGTCGCAATCAATACAGATTCAGAAGCGCCTATATTTAAACGTGCCAATCTCGGTGTGATTGCGGACTACAAGACAGTTATTCCAGCACTTACGGAAAAGTTGAAAAAGGTACTAGTGTAAGAAATTTATTTTAATAGATTGAAGGTTCGATTGAAGAATTTAGTAAGTCCTCCTGAAAGGGCTTATTTTTTTGTTTTCTGAAAATTTGTTACAATAGAGATACAAAAATTTCTTAGTAAAAATTGATGATAATAAAGGAGCTTAAACTATGATACTACAACTTGAAAATGTCTCATTAAGACGAGAAGGAAATTGGATTTTGCGAGATGTAAATTGGCAGATTAATAGAGGAGAAAACTGGGTATTATTTGGTTTAAATGGCTCGGGTAAAACTGCGATCTTAAATTTATTAAACGCCTATTATTTCCCAACAAATGGAAAGATAACTGTACTGGGGATGGAATTTGGGAAAACGTATCTAAGTGAGAAACTGCGCAAACAGATTGGATTTGTTTCATCTTCACTTCAGGAAAAATTTCATCCAGGAGATAATGCATTTGAGGTTGTCTTAAGCGGTGCTTTTGCATCGATTGGGCTATATGAAACTCCTTCAGATGAAATGAGAACAAAGGCTATTGGACTCTTGGAGACACTTGGTTGTATTAGATATGCAAACCGAAATTACGAAAAATTATCACAAGGGGAAAAGCAGCGTGTATTAATTGCTCGAGCACTGATGGCAGACCCCTCTTTGCTCATTTTGGATGAACCGACGAATGGACTAGATTTTATTGCACGTGAACAATTATTAGAATCGATTGATGAAATTGCTCAAAATCCCGATGGCCCGACGTTGATTTATGTCACCCATCATGTCGAAGAAATCCTGCCTGTTTTCAATAAAACCCTTTTACTAAAAGAGGGTCAAGTTTTTGCAGATGGAGAGACAAGTAAATTGATATCAAGTGAAAAGTTAACGGAATTTTTCAATCTTCATGTTCAGGTAGAGTGGAAGATAAACCGTCCATTGCTTACTAGAATACAGGTTAATGAGAAAGATAGAATCAGAGCATATTAATGATCGAATAAGGCGCATGAATGCATCATGCGTCTACTCTCGTTATTTTGGTTAATGTGTAAAACTTCACAGATTTAGAGAAGATTGAAGTATATAGTATAAGGGAGCTATATTATTAAAATTTATCTGACTGAGAGGTTGGGCAAGATGAAAAAATCTTTTGTTTTCATATGGAGTCTGATGTTTATATTGATTGCAGGCTGTGGGTCAGCAAGTAACTTTACGATAAAACTTTCTACACCAAAAAAATTTACACCTGGAAAAATATATGCGATGCAGTTTTCAGTGATTGACAAACAGGGAAATCCGGTGAAGGGTGCTAAAGTAAGTGCTGACTTAAATATGAAAAATATGGATCACGGAACAACCCCTGTTGCTATAGAAGAAATAGGGGATGGCAAATATATAGGAACCGCTAATTTAGCGATGAACGGTGATTGGGTTGCTTCAATAAAAGTGGAACACGATGACAAAATTGTTGAGGACGAAAAGCAATTTACTGTTGAGGCAAAAACATTAGAGAATGCCCATAAAGTGACAAAAGAGGTTACTTTACCTGATTTTAAGTTAATGGACCAGAATGGAAATTCAGTAACGAAACAAGATTTTTTAGGAAAAACCGTTGTCCTGACCTTTATGTATGTTAATTGTATCGACCCGAACGCATGTCCGATATTATTGGGGAATTTCAGCAATTTGCAGCAGGATCTGAAATCAAAAGGAAGTAAAACAGATAATCTTTTACTTGTTTCCGTTTCACTTGACCCTGAAAATGATACACCAGAAGTCATGAAAGAACATGCAAAGAAAATGAATTTTGACCTATCCTACTTGAAAATGCTGACAGGGGACAAGAATCAGATTCAAAACTTGGCAGATACCCTTGGTGAGCATTTCGAAAAAAACGATAGAGAAGTTTTGCATGATAATAAAACGTTTATATTTAATAAAGACGGAAGGTTAACTCATGAATTTACTGGAAGTATGATCGATCGAAATGAACTGTATCAGGTAATTACATTAGGAAAATAAATGAAAGACCACTATTACAAATGATAGTGGTCTTTCTATTAAAAAAAAATAATTGCTTAATAGAACATTGTTTAGTAAAATATTCCATATTATGTGAACCTGAGAATGGCAAAGAGTAGAGAATACGGAGGAGAAAACATGAGAAAAAACCTGAAATTAATCCTGGCATTTTTACTTGTTTTTACATTATTTCAACCGATGAGTGAAGCTTCTGCTGCAACGAAAAAAGTAACAGTTTCCTCAAGTAGTGCAAAAGTTTATTCGGGGCCAGGAACGAAATATAGGGTCTTAGGTAAAGTGTATAAGGGGAAAACCTTAACTGTTTATTCGATTACAAAAAATAACTATTATAAAATTTCATATAAAAGTAAAAAAGCATATATTTCGAAAAAATACGTTAAAATAGCAACAGTCAAGAGTTATAAAAAATACAGCGGTAGATGGTTTACTTCTGCAACAAGTAAACCAGGTGTTGGTTTGGATTTAAAGTTTACGAGTAACAATAAAGCAAAAATTAATCTATATGGAATCTGGTGGTCCATGCCGGATGGTTCCAATGCAAGGGAATCAGATACAGACAAATATACGATTACCTTTGATAAAAATGGAGTTGGAAAAGTCAAATTTACAGAAGGATATGCTTTAAACAAAGGGATCGCAACTGTTAAATTAAGCGGAAACAATGTTTATTTAACAGTAGTTTATCCAAGTTCTTATCCTGAAAATGAATTCATGGGGTCTTATATCTACGCGGGTAAACATAAATTAGTAAAAAGAAAATTCTAATCTAAGATTTTAAAGGGGGTGACGAACACTGCTTAGGTGTTCGTCACCCCCTTTT